>JAQBNK010000118.1 GCA_028288595.1 Chitinophagaceae bacterium | reverse complement strand
AGATTAGGATAAAGTTTAAAAATTATTTGTTTCAAAGAATCAGGGCTGTTGTTTACATAGCTTATCGTTTCTTCGCCTTTTAATAACCGGGTGGTGGGATCGAAACTAATATTCAAATCATAATCAGCCGTATTCTGCCAATAATTTTTTCCGGGGGTTCCTGCAGTTGTCCTTGTTTGTTTACTATAAGCCTGGCCGATGTTTACGGGTAATGAAATGGATTGAGCGGATAGAATAAAAGGGATGATAACAGTAACAGCCGCCACGAATTTTTTGATGCACATATTCTTATGATTGATTAGCAGGTGCAAAGCAACGAAATGCTTTGATTATAAACGCATAACCAGTCCTTTTTTTAGCAGCAGCACCTATTTAATTAACAATTTGATCTGGCGATCAAGATTTAATTTTATTTCCCTGTTCAAAGCATTCATTCACCCCCCTAAGATTTTAATTTAAATCAATTGCATGCGCATTGGATTAGTTTTATTACTGGGTTGCTTATTTGCATTAGCTGATCAGTCATGTGAAGCGCAAAAAATTACGGGCCAGGTTGTTGACCCCGGCGGAAAGCCGCTACCGTTCGCTACTATTAAATTTGGCAATACCCGTAATGGCAGGGTCGCTGACCTGGATGGAAAATTTTCTTTCACGCTAAAAAATGAAATTAATTTTCTTGAGATATCCTATCTCAATTATGAGACAAAAAAAATCACTGTAAGTGCAACCGATACCTTTCTCCTCGTACAATTGTTACCGGCAACAGGAAGTTTAGACGAAGTAGTGATCCGTTCCAACAGCAATAAACTTACACGTATACTCAAGAGTGCAGTGGCGCACAGGCAGGAAAATAATCCTGACAGGTATCCCTGGTATCAGTGCAACATATATTATAAGTGGACAGTTGACCTTAATGTGCAAACAGGAGGATTGATAAAAGATTCAGGCAGGAAAAAAGATCTTGAAGAAGAGCTCGCAGCACAGCATCTTTTTATGAGCGAGACATACAGCAAGCGAACGTGGCAACAACCCCAGCGTTTGCAGGAAGACGTAATGGCAACAAAAATGTCGGGTTTAAAAAAAGCAATTGCTCCTACGCTCGTAACAGACATATTGCCCTTTCACGCTTACACAGATTATATCACACTCAATCAAACCGATTATTATAACCCTGTTGCCCCGGGCCTGTTCCAGCGGTTCCGTTACCAGTTAAATGATGAGATATTACAGGATAAGGATACGTTATGGGTTATTAGTTTTGAACCCGTAAAAAAAGAAAATGAATTACGGGGAACCGTTTATATATCATCAAACAATTTTGCAATTGCACATATTTCTGCCCACAGTATCGATACAGTACTGAAGCGGGATATTGGAATTGAACAGCAGTACAGGTTCACTAATGGCAAATGGTTTCCGCAGCAACTGAATTATATTATGACCGGCAAAATGACCTTTCCACCTGTATCTGTGCTGATGAAAGGAACATCAATAATTGATTCTGTAAGCTTCATCCCCGATGAGAATTTTCATTTTGACAGGGCGCATACTGTAAAAATGGTAAATGATGCAGATGAAAAAAATGACAGTACCTGGCTAAAGATCCGCCCTGTTCCCCTGGAACCTATCGAAGTACGAACGTATGCGTTTGTTGATAGCCTGGCTGAGTTATTAGGTTTACAAAAAATTGTAAACATGGGTAAAAAAATGGGTGAAGGAAAACTTTCCTTTGGAAAGTTTGATGTTAACCTGCAGCGTTTATACAGTTATAACAGTTATGAAAAAAGCCGTTTAGGTTTCGGGCTTCAAACTAACGAAAGACTCTGGAAACATTTTTCACTTGGCGCCTGGGCCGGGTATGGCATGGGTGATAAAAACTGGAAGTATGGTGGCTTCGGAGAGATATATATCGATCCGCCAATTAAAGAGTTTGTGATACGTGCAGATTATTATAATGACTTACGTATACCCGGGCAATCGCAGGTACAAACAGGAATTGATTTTACGAGCTTAAGACACTATGAAATTAATGCGATAGACAAGGTGAAGGGCTGGAACTTAACTGTAACGAAAAAGTTTGGCTACTTATCAACCGCCGTAAATTTTAGTAAAGAACAATTAACTCCAAAATATGCTTATGAATTTTTCAGTAAAGGAAAAACATATAAGCAGTTCAATATCCGGGAGGCGGGCCTGAACCTGCGATATGCATTTGGTGAGAGAACGGCACTTTTATTCGGGAGGTATTATAATAGCACCGATTCAAAATTCCCGGTGCTTTATGTACGCATCAATTACGGAAAAATTAAAGATCCGGAAATTCCTTACACGCAAATTACCGCGGCGCTTAACTGGCAGCGCCACCTTAACCGAATTGGAGATGAAAATATATTAATCGTAGGTGCACGTTCTTTTAGCCCGGACCCACTCCCCTTACAAAAATTATTTGCAGGCAGTTCCTTTACTACAGGTGCCTATCTTTTTGGCAATATGCAAACTATGCCTGCCGGCCAGTTTTACTCAGACAGGTATATCAATCTTTTTTGGCTGCATACGTTTGACTGGAGATTTTACACCTTAAACCTGCTGAAGAAAAAGTTAAGCAGCATACCCACACCGGCTATAGGATATAACATGTTATGGGGAAGTATGCAGCATAAAGAGGCTCATCAATTAATAGACTTTTTTGTACCGGATCCCGCATATCATGAAGCAGGTTTTCTTATCAATAACATACTGCGGGTAAAATTTTTAGGTCTTGGCTACCTTGGTTTGAATCTGGGCTATTTTCACCAGTTAAGTAATAAACCCGAAGCAAGGAACAATGGACGATTTGTGATTGGCATTTTGCTTCAATAAAGTTTCTGATATCCTTCTGCAAGTATCATGTTTGTTGTGGCAGCGGATTGCCTGATAAGTTTTGCAGGCGAATATTCAGGGGAGTTCCACCATTCCATTGCTCTTTCTGCAGTGGGGAACTCCAGAACAACGATGCGTCCTGTTTTCCAATCTCCTTCGAGTGTTTTTGTTTCCCCTCCTCTCACAATAAATTTCCCCTCGTAGGCAGCAATAGATGACGGGGTTAGTTTTTTGTATTCTTCATAACTGGCCGGGTCGGTAATATGAACGTCAACAATAATGTAAGCAGGCATTTGATTTTTTTTTTGAAGATAAATTACTTCAAACTAAAAAGTTATCCATGAGATTTTTCATTACAAAAAAAACCATGCAAAATATGCATGGCTTACTATTGAGCAACTGGTCTGCTACTGTTAGTGACGCTTATGTTTGTATTTATATTTATGTGCTTTATGTGCATACGTTGGTCGTACATAAGCTGGTGCATACGCATAGGTTGTTGTTCTGTAAGGACGATCCTTATGCTTTCCAATCAAATAACCAGCACCGGCTCCGGCAACACCACCTATGAGAGCGCCTTTACCGTGTCCTACTATCCCACCTAATACTGCACCACCTACACCACCAATTACCGCGTCTTTTTTCCTGTGGCTCCACTGACCATAACTAGTTCCCGAACATAAACTGATTGCGAGAACGATTGCCAGAATTGATGTTAACTTTTTCATAGTTCGTCTTTTTAGTTTTTAATACCAACCTTATGGCTGGGTTACCGTCATATCCAGTCTTATGGTTTCCAAAACCAGGCCATTTGGAAAGACAAATAAATCCTTAACATTTTTTAAGAAAAAAAGAAAAAACAATGTTAACACAGCTT
>JAQBNK010000039.1 GCA_028288595.1 Chitinophagaceae bacterium | reverse complement strand
AAATGGATTGAATTCCTCCCATTACCAGCCCAACCAAAAAAGCGAGGATATAAAACTGTATAACCGTTTTGGTAAGATATGCGTAAATACAGATCCCAATCCAGATGCATATTATAACACCCAGTGTAAAAACATTTCCCTTCCTGTCAGACAGTTTAGAAAATATCATTGCACCTGCAATAGCCACGAGTTGAATAATTAAAACCGTAATAATCAATTGTGACGATTCCATTTTTATTTCATCAGAGGCGAAATACGTGGCCAGGTACATAACCGTTTGTACACCCATGTTATAAAAGAAGAAACTGCGGAGGAATTTTTTAAGTTCAGGGTGATGTTGCAACTGCTTCCATACTTTCTTCAATTCATAAAAACCATTTACAAAAATGGAATGTTCAGGATGTTGCTCAGAAGGTTTCGATGCAGGCAGCCTGCGAAAAGTTATTTGAGCGAACCCTGCCCACCATAAACCAGTTGCAAGAAATGATAAACGTGCGGGCCAGCTTCCCCAGCCAAGATTAAGTTTATCATTCAGCATTATTGCGGCAAGACATAGTATCATTAATAAAACGCTCCCGATATAACCCATGGCAAATCCTTTCGCACTTATCCTGTCCTGGTCCTCTTCTGCCGCGATTTCTGGTAAATAAGCGTTATAAAAAACAATGCTTCCGCAATAACCAATTGAAGCAATGATGGAAGCAAGTATGCCAAGACCGATATGTTCCCTTGTAAAAAAAATCATGGAGGCGCATGCAATAGAACCTGTATAGCAAAAGAACTGCATGAATTTTTTCTTGTTCCCCCTGTAATCTGCAATAGAAGAAAGCACCGGCGATAAAAAAGCAATAACTAAAAAAGAAAATGAAATGCTATAAGATGCTAATGCTGCTCTATCAAATGTCCGTCCAAGCAGTTCAACTTTTGCAGGCGCTATCGCTGAATAATAAGCAGGGAAAATGGCGGATGTTATAATAAGCGAATAGGCACTGTTGGCCCAGTCGTACATGGCCCAGCCATTAATGATTTTCTTGGGAGCAGTTTGCATGAGAAGGGTTTGTGTTTTTAAAGATAGCAGGATTGTGCCCCAAAACAGGTAAAATTTAAACGGGATGTACCATAAAATAAATTTACTCAAATAGATACATTACAATAGCACTCAAAAAAAAATCCCGCTTTAAAGCGGGATTCAATTTATTTCCGGTTAACACTCCTATTTATATTGTGCCATTATGCCTTTCGCCAGTTCAGTCATCTTATTTAATCCGTCTTCAGGTAAATTTCCTTTCTTAAACTCTGTTAATACTTCTGGCAGTTTGCTTTGCATTTCTATCAGGAACTGCTCTTCAAAAGCTTTCACTTTATTCACAGGCACTTCACGAAGTAAACCTTGGGTTCCTAAATAAATAATAGCTACTTGTTTTTCTACAGAGAATGGTGAATACTGCGGCTGCTTTAAAATTTCCACATTACGTGCGCCCTTATCAATTACAGATTTTGTAGCAGCATCAAGATCGCCTCCGAATTTAGAGAAGGCTTCAAGCTCACGATATAAAGCCTGGTCAAGTTTTAATGTACCTGCTACTTTTTTCATTGATTTGATCTGCGCATTACCACCCACGCGGCTCACAGAGATACCTACGTTAATTGCAGGGCGAATACCGGCGTTGAACAAATTTGATTCAAGAAATATCTGTCCGTCAGTAATGGAGATAACATTCGTTGGAATGTATGCAGATACATCACCGGCCTGCGTTTCGATGATCGGTAGAGCAGTTAATGACCCACCACCTTTTACTAAATGTTTGATCGATTCAGGAAGATCATTCATTTGTTGAGCCACCCCATCATTTGCAATTACTTTCGCAGCTCTTTCCAATAAACGGCTATGCAGGTAGAATACATCACCGGGATAAGCTTCACGGCCTGGAGGTCTTCTCAATAATAAAGACACCTCACGATAAGCCACTGCCTGTTTTGACAGATCATCATAAATGATCAGTGCAGGACGGCCCGTATCACGAAAATATTCACCGATCGCCGCACCCGCAAACGGAGCATAGAATTGCAGTGGTGCAGGCTCAGAGGCAGAGGCAGCAACTATTGTTGTGTATGCCATTGCACCGCTATCCTGCAAAGTTTTCATTACGCCTGCTACGGTAGAAGCTTTCTGACCGATAGCAACATAGATGCAATAAACAGGTTTACCTGCATCGTAAAATTCTTTTTGATTAATGATCGTATCCAGGCAGATCGCTGTTTTACCGGTCTGACGGTCTCCGATTACTAATTCACGCTGACCGCGGCCGATAGGAATCATCGCATCAATTGCTTTGATACCAGTTTGTAATGGCTCTTTAACAGGCTCACGATAAATAACACCGGGAGCTTTACGTTCGAGTGGCATTTCATATAATTCGCCTGCAATAGGACCTTTGCCATCAATAGGTTCACCCAAAGTATTAATTACACGACCAGCCAAACCATCACCTACTTTAATAGATGCGATCTGTCCTGTTCTTTTTACTTTATCCCCTTCTTTGATGTTTGAATATTCTCCCATCAATACCACACCCACATTATCTTCTTCAAGGTTTAATGCAATTGCTTTAACACCTGTTTCAAATTCTACCAGTTCACCAGAGCGAACATTGTTCAGTCCGTAAACCCGTGCAATACCATCACCCACCTGCAACACTGTTCCTACTTCTTCCAGTGATGTAGAAGTATCTGCGCCGCTAAGCTGTTGTCTTAGTATCGCTGAAATCTCATCTGGCTTAATTTGTACCATGAGTTTAATTTATTTTTTTTGTTTGAAACTTTATTAAAATTCAAAAAATCAAAACCGGACCGTCAATTTTTTATGCTTCAGTTATCTGATACTTTGAACATAAACATTATGCGAAAATTCTTTCCGGATTTCATTCAGGTCTTTTGATATACTGGCATCCACTAATTTATTATCGAACTCCAGTACAAAACCACCTATTAATTTTTCATCAACTTTAGTTTCCAGCTCAACAGAATCAAAACCAGCTTCCTGTTTTACTTTAGAAACTATCGCTTCCTTAACGGATTCACTCACCTCTGTAGCAGTAGTCAATTTAACCTTATGAATACCCTTAACAGTATTATACTGATCGATAAATGCATCAGCCATTTCAGCAAAGTTCATCTCCCGTCCTTTGGTTACCAGCAGGGTAATAAAGGCTCTTGTAAGATCACTGATATTGTTTCCCAGAACGGCGTTGATGATACCCACTTTCTTATCAGAATTAAATACCGGGCTCTTTAATACGGTAATAAACTCTTTGCTTGCTGCACACACGGCCTGAACATATTGCATGTCTTTATACACTACTTCCACCTGGCCTCTTTCGGTTGCAAGGTCAAGCAAACTCTTCGCATATCTTCCTGCTAAACGTGGGTTTTGCATATCAGTTTGTCAATTTATCTATTGCGCTTAATTCAATTTTACTCCGCCTGCCAGTTCCTGTATATATTTTTCCTGCTCGTTCTTATTATTCAATTCTTTTCTTAATACTTTCTCTGCAACGTCTATAACTAACCTGCCAACCTCGTTTTTCACTTCAGTAATAGCGGCATTTTTTTGCTGATGGATGGCAGCCTGTGCATCAGCCAGTATCTTGTCATACTCAAGTCTCGCTTTTTCTTTTGCCTCCGCGATCATTTTATCAGACGCATCTTTAGCTTCTTTCAACATAGCTGATCTTTCCTCTCTTGCTTTGGCCAGCAAAGACTCATTCTCATTTTTTAGCTGTGCCATTTCTATTTTTATCTTCTCAGCAGATGCAATTGCATCAGCAATACCTTCTTCTCTTTGTTTTAAAGAAGATAAGATAGGCTTCCAGGCAAATTTCTTAAGTATAAAGAAAACAATGAGAAAAGCAAGGAGTGTCCAGATCAATAAACCAAAACCGGGATTGAGCAAATCCATATTACTAAATTTAAATTTTCAAAATCCTCCAGGGATGTTATCATCCTGAATCAAAATAATTGCTGCACTCTCCGCCCTGTGCTTTAAGTGCAGCAATATTGTTTCTTACACGAACAGCGCTAATACAGCTACGATCACAGCAAACAGAGCCACACCCTCAACAAAGGCTGCGGTAAGGATCATATTTGCACGTATATCATTGGCTGCTTCAGGCTGACGGGCTATGCTTTCGCAGGCACCTTTACCGATCTGGCCGATACCAATACCAGCACCAATAGCTGCAAGGCCACCACCAACTGCGGCGCCCATGTTTGAATAGCTACCTGTGAGTTCGAGCAAAACGTTCATTAATGACATAATGGTTGATTTATAAATGAAAAAGACGTTTAAATAATTACCGGATCTTCAATATGATCGTTGCCATCGTGATGCTCTCCCTCAAAAGCCTGACCGATAAATACCGCGGTAAGGTTTGCAAAGATGAAAGCCTGTATGAAGGCAACCAATATTTCGATCATGTATATAAAAATGGTGAAGCCTAATGATACCGGTGAAAACCCGTATCCCGCAAAAGGAGTCATCGATCCAAAAATAAATATCAGCATGATCAGGCAGGTTATCACCATGTGACCAGCCACCATGTTCGCGAAAAGACGAATCATTAAAGCAAAAGGCTTGGTAAAAATTCCCAGAAACTCGACGGGGATCAAAATGAATTTGATACCGTGCGGAACAGGAGGCCAGAAAATATGGCTCCAGAAATGTTTGTTAGTGCTAAACAGAATAACAACAAATGAAACAAGCGCTAATACTAAAGTAAAAGCAATGTTACCGGTCACATTTGCAGAACCAGGGAGTAAGCCAAAAATATTATTGATCAGGATAAAAAAGAAAACAGTAAGGATGTAGGGCATATATTTTTCATAATGATGCCCCAGGTTTGGCTTAGCCACTTCATCTCTTATAAATGTGATCACAGATTCAATTGCATTCTGCATTCCGGAAGGTGATTTGTTTGGCCCGTTACGCTGGTATTTCTTAGCACTGCTTAAAAGTAACCAAACCAATAGCGCCAGTGCTACCAGCATCTGCACAACATTTCTTGTCATGGACAGATCATATATTTTGGTAGCGGGTTCGTACGCATCATTGTCATTGACCGCTATAATTTTACCGGTGCTTAAGCCCGCTTTTTTTATATCAACACCTTCATCACGAAGTTTTTCAAGATAATGTTCGTCGATCAGCCTGTAACCTTTGTAAGTTTTTTCTCCGTGTTCAAATTTTGAGGACATGAAAGCGGAGAACCCTTTTTGAGGAGAATATAATATAACAGGTAGCGGAAGGGAGACATGATGCGTTCCGAAATTCAGGAAATGAAATTCATGCGCATCCATGATATGCTCCATCAAAATATCACCCGGTTTTAATTTCTTTTCTTTTTGTTCGGCTGCATTCCTGGTCTTGCGAACTTCATGATCATTTTGATCGCCCGACTGGGCCACAGATACATTAGAAAATGATACTATAAAAAGGCTAAAAACCAGTGCCAGTAAGTATTTTGGGCTGCGCAAGCTCATACCTGTTTCTAAATTTGGCTGCAAAGATAAGTGGAACAGGCTAAAAATTATATTCTAAACTAAGAAAATATCATCCATCAATACTGGCCTGTACTTAACATTACCAGTGTGCAGGCCTCAAGCGGTTGTATCCCGTTTTTAGTGGCTATTGCCGCCAGCTCATCGTTTTCGGTACCGGGGTTGAAAATGATTCTTTTTGGATGAAGAGAAAGTATATAATCGTAATAAGGTTTCTGGTTCTGTGGATTAAGATATAAAGTAATGGTGTCTACATCGTCAATTACAGGATGATCTTTAATGATCGCCTGGTCGCCCACCATGCCTTCTTTTTTACCAATCGCAACAATAGGGTGCTGATGTGCCTTTAATCGCTGCACTGCCAGGAAACTATACCGGGAAGGGTTCTGTGATGCGCCTAAAACAACTGTCTTTTTTGCCATACCTTATCTTATATCAAAGGTACAACAACCTTCCTGCCATGGATTTATTTCGGACAGGGTTGCGCATCCTTTTCTTTAGGGCCGCCCGGCCTTATTTGCAAAGCAAAATAGAAACCGCCGTTCGGAATACTTTTCTTACCCAGCAGCCAGCCAAGATTATCCAGACCCAGGATAACGGGGCCTGCCTTTACTCCTAATCCAACCCAGAATTTTCCTTCGGTATTATATTGCACCGGCATATAGGCACCGAGTGTTTTGGTTTCCCAACGGGGAGTAATGGTCAGCAAATTCAACTCTCTTGTATTGATATGCTCCATATTTCGGGTTGAATAAAAATTAGCCTGCAATTCGGCATTTACATAGATATTATGACTGAAGTATTTGTCCAGGTTAAAGACAAACCGCGTAGGTTCATTAATATAAAAATCACCACTCAACGGCGTTACGCTGGCAGCAATACTGCTTAATTTATTAGAAAGATCCGAACTGTTATTGATGTTCTTGAGCAATGTATCCAGCGTGTACTGATCCACGTTGCTTTTCAATCCGTTTACGATCAAACTATTGCCGCTGTAATGAAATTTATTACGACCGAGATCCAGGATACTTACACCGAACTTCCAGTCATATTTTGCAGTTTCATTCTCGTTCTCTCCATAGAAATTATCTGCATAACGGATATATTCAATACCCAGATTCAATCCCAGGTTTAAAGGGCTGTTCTTTACAAATTCCCGGATATTAGCCCCGTTTGACTTACTGGAATTGAGGTCATCTGCATTCGCTGAATACATAAATTTCCCCCGCAGGCCGCTTACTAAATAACGCGGAGAAGTTCCGCTGTTATCCAGTGTGAGTCTTGCATTATTAAACTGGCCTCTCCCACCGGCCAGCGACTTCATGATCTTCAGCTGTACCCCGCCCTGCCACCTGCCCATATCTGTCTTTTTTATTAACCGGCTGTAACCCAGAACGTATTCCATCCAGTTACTTGACTGACCATTACCATAATAAACGGGCGTTGACAAATTATTACTCAGAAACTGCGTTACAGTGGTGATCGTATCTGCCCAGAATGCAGGACCGGATTGAAGATGAATATAACTGCGCAGGTTGATACCAAAACTTACCGCCTGGTCCTCGCTCCATTTATACCGAAAATTCAGGATGTTGATCGTATTTGTTACATGTGCATACCTGCGTATCAAACCCGAAGTTCCTTCATACCTGATAGTATCGGGTATACTTAAAAAACCAAAATTGGTGAACCGGGTAGTATTTGTTATTTCTTTGGATTGAAACCCAAAAACCGTAACATCCCATTTGTAAGGAGCGTTTAAAATATTCGCGGGGTTAAATTCAGCAGATAAACTTCCTGCGTAGGGAGAACCATGCAAAGCCTGTAAATGCTGACCATACCCGCTAAAGTGAATAGTGAATAAAATACAAGCAGGCAGAATTTTGCAAATGACAGCTTTAAGGTTGAAACGATTTCTCATTCAGCAGGGGTTTATGTTCAGATAGGATTTATAACTAAAACGTTGACCAGCTCCAAAAATTTTACGGCTGAGATCAGAACAAATGTACACTCCTCCCTATAAATCCTTTAGTAATGGCTCTTTCAGGTATAAAAAAGCCCGGTG
>JAQBNK010000123.1 GCA_028288595.1 Chitinophagaceae bacterium | reverse complement strand
TGCAAATAAAGGTTCCGTTGCTGCTCGAGATCGATGGTGTCGCTGGCGAAGAGCCTGTCGTAATCGGAATACTATTACTGCTGGGAGACGTACCACAGGTATTCATTTCATAAGCGAAATAATTTCCTTGTATGCTTACTGTTATACTGTTTCCTGTAGCACCCGTGTTCCAGTGAATGGTGCCGCCACCCGATGGAGTTGTACTCAAAGTTGTTGATGAACCATTACATAAAAAATAACCATTGCTTGATTGAACAGAAGGTGAAGGCGCTGTGGAATTAGTAACTAAAGAAATCGTGTTACTGTTAATCGATGTCCCGCACCCGTTGGTTTCAGTCGCGTAATAATTTCCTGCCGCACTCACTGAAATGGAATTCCCAGGAGCGCCTGTGCTCCAGTTGATCACACCTCCTGCTGTTGGAGTAGTACTCAAAATCGTTGAACCACCATTACAGAGTATTGCACCACTACTGCTGGATACAGTTGGTGCGGATGGTGTATTTGCTGTTGTAATAATGGTAGCATTACTTGAACCACTGATGCCGCAATTATTTTCTTCATAAGCATAGTATGTTCCACTAGTCGAAACATTAATGCTGTTCCCAATGTCACCCGTGTTCCAGTGAATGACTCCGCCCGCCGTAGTAGCGGCACTCAGCACCGTCGTTGCACCATTACATAACATCGTTCCGTTTGAACTTGATACCGTTGGAGCAGACGGTGGTTGCCCCGCAGATATCACAACGGGATCTGCCGTTACATTTTGACACGCATCATAGATGTAAGCGGTGTAAGTTCCCGGCGTTGTGGTAGTAACAGTTGATCCGCTTCCATACAGAGCGCCGTCCTTATACCACAGGTAATTATACGTTGGTGATAAATCAGGGTTTGTAGAAAGTGTTGCAATATCAGAACCACATAGTATTGTGGTTGATGCATTAACTGAAGGCTTCGATAAGACCGGTTTTGGATTTAATATCGGGTTATCAAAAGCCACCTTGTTTGATATCACGGTCGTATTTCCCTGCTGGTCAATGGCTTGAACGGCTACATAAAACTGGACGCCGGTGCTGGTAGGGAAAGCATACCACGGAAGATCAAAAGACATCACGAACGTGCCTCCGTTATTTGGAGCGCCGGGACTATAAGTGTTAGATACTACCTGGCCTCCGCTGATCTGGTTACCATCAAAGTAAACAGGATTTTGATTCGAGTAACTGTAACTGCTTACAACAAAAGAAGAGGAAGTGCTGATAGTATAAGTACCTATCTGTTGCTGGCTTCCATTAAGGTAATAAAAACGGAAGATCATGCCGGTGAAATGGTAACCGTTACCTCCACCACTTGCTGCAGTGACACTGCCTGTTACTTTAATCGTAGATGACTGGGAGCAAAATTGTGTGCGGTCAAGAGAAACAGAAAGACCTGAGTACTGGCTGAAACCCATTTTACAAAACAGCAGCAGCAATAGAATAAAAAAAATGATCCTTTTCATATCGCTGTTTTAATAGTGAGGAAATTGGTAACGCAGCCCGAGACCGAATGCAAATCGTGTTAATCCAAGTGCTTTATTGAAAAGCAATTTTTGCTGGGCAAATAAATTGAGGGAGAAAGCCTCAGTCATGATCCAGTTGCCGGACAATTCCGCGAGGATTCCGTAGTTAAGTCTCGTGCTTGCTTTCCAGTCTTGATATATCCAGGGTTCGAGTTCTGTTTGAACATTGGCGCCGAATGCGGCACGAGCAGAAAAATTTTGTTCCCTGTTCAGGAAAGTTTGTACCAGCAGGTCCGCGCCATAAGTTGAATAAAGCAAATTGCTTTTGCGGGACTTTTCATAATATGCTCTTGCTGCAAAATTGAAAAAATTGTTGGTGTAATGCTCGTAACCAAGGCTTTCATAATTTGAAGGAAATAATGTATGTCCTCCTCTAAGTTCGATGCTCTGTGCATCGAGGCAAGCCATGAGGGAGATTAGCAGAATTGTAAAAAATAATTTCATGGTATATTAGATTTGATATACCAAAATTATCAGAGACCCTTCGGCGTGTTGTTGCAAATGCATTCAAGCAGAAAATAATTGTTGCAATTGCAATCAAACGAAAAATAAATGTTGCAAATACATGAAGGCCTTATTTTTGGAATGTTGATGCACAATAAATTAAATTATCAATCAGGAGCGGCAGTTACTCACCTTCGATGGTGGGTGACTGTCGCTTTAATCATGTGTGCCGGCTTTTATGCATTTCCGTCTAAGCAAATAGACGGTGTGATGCTAACATTTAAATTCCCTGCACAGAAACTCGACGGGGAACTTTTTTATATAAATGACACTTTATTTATGTATCAATTAGACGATTATCTTATATATGGAACTCCATCTATCTCAATAAAAGAAATAGACGGAAAAATTGTGTCCCAGGAAAGGCTGTTTTTTTTATCATGAATGAAAGGGCTTATTTTATTCTTTCGGTTAATCATTTAAATTCCTGGGGATGCGGTAGTTCCTTTCTGCTGCTGGATCATTTTATAAAAGAAAATGGGGGCTCAGGTTTAATGCTGGATTTTGAAGGTTCGAATGATAAAGAGGTTGCTTTTTTTTATAGTGGCTATGGCGCACAAAACGAAGTTTATCCGGCATTGTATTTTAACCACCTTCCGCGCCTGATAAGATTCTTAAAACCATCTACGCCTCCAGTTCCATTTCTTCAAACATCTTTTCAATAATCAATAGGTCAACGGGTTGGGTAATTTTAATATTACTGTATTCACCTTCCACTAAATGCACTTTCTTTCCTGCGGCTTCTACTACGGATGCCTCATCAGTAAAAGAAGTATCATAGTCCTGCTCGAAGGCGGGTAACAAAATTTCAGTAAGAAAAGTTTGAGGAGTCTGAATGATTTTTACATTATTCCGGTTAATGGATCTGCTCGTGTTGCCATCCTGTATCCGGATACTATCATTTGCTGTAACGGCGGGAATAGCGCTGCCTGACTTTAACGCCTGGTTATAACAACGATTGATCAATTCATTTGAAACAAGACAACGAACACCATCATGTATAAAAACAACGCCGTGCTCCTGAATCAATCTTAAACCATTTTGAACGGAGTGAAAGCGGGTTGCACCGCCATTTGTAACATGTATTCGCGGGTTGAAAGGAATGTGTAACAATTTAAAAGCGTTGGCCTGGTATTCTTCAGGAAGTACAAGAATAATTTCTATATCAGGAAAGGCATATAAAAATGCCTGGATAGTATACCACAACACCGGCTTTCCTTTTATCTGAATAAATTGTTTGGGTATCTTACTGTTCATTCGCTGCCCTGAGCCGGCAGCAACAATTACAGCATACTTTTTCATCGGGAAATAATTTAGTGTTATAACTAAAGTACGCTATTTGTAAATAGCTGTTTCGTTTAATCCCATGTTATTTCGTGCACCACGGTACATTCCCTCGCTATTAAATAACATTGCGATATTTCCTTTGGGGTCTACACCAATAATACCCCCTTCGCCTTTTAGTTTAACCAGTTTATCATTCACTACTATATCCATTGCTTCGTGCAAACTTAATCCTTTATATTCCATAAGACAGCTCACATCATATGCCGCCACTGCCCTGATAAACATCTCACCATGCCCTGTGCAACTGATAGCTGCAGTTCTGTTATTCGCATAGGTGCCTGATCCGATTACCGGTGTATCGCCTAACCGGCCAAAATTTTTATTTGTCATTCCCCCGGTGGATGTTGCGGCAGCCACATTGCCTTCGCTGTCTAAAGCAACAGCGCCGACTGTTCCAATTCTTTTTTCTTTTGATTTTTCATGGTTATGATCTAAAACATAATCCTCTGAATCCCTGGCCTCTTTCCATTGATCATACCTCGTTTTCGAAAAAAAATATTCTGTTGGTTCTATCTTTAATTTCCTGTACAGCGCAAATTCATTTGCGCCTTCCCCACTCAGTAATACATGGTCGCTGTTAAGCATAACTTCTGCAGCAAGCTCAATTGGATTACGAATATTTCTTACTCCGGCAACAGCACCCGCACCCAGGGTTTTACCGTCCATGATCGCTGCATCCATTTCGTGAATGCCTTTGCGTGTAAAAACGGATCCCTTTCCGGCATTAAATAATTCATTGTCTTCAAGAGACATTACCGATGCCTGTGCTGCTCTTATTGCTGTTCCGCCCTTTTCGAGTACGCTATAACCGGCATTTATTGCATCTGTTAAGCCTTGCAGAAATGCTTTTTCAAGCTCATCAGTCATTTCTTTTTTGGAAATCGTTCCGGCGCCGCCGTGAATAACAATAGCAAAGGTGGAAGACATAAAATTTCTTTTGTTCTAAGAGAAATAAAGATCATGCCGGAAGAATATTAAGATGAGGCGTTGCTCATAAAACCGTTTCAATATTGATGAGCTGTTTGCATTCGTCCATTAAACGCTGCTTATTGATTGCAACTGTTCCTACTTCCTCACAAACAAGGCCGCCTGCTATGTTTGCGATTTCAGCTGCCAATTTAAAATTCTTTGTGGAAGCATAAATTAATGATGCGACGGCAATTACCGTATCACCTGCTCCGCTTACATCTGATATGTTACGGATATGAGAAGGTATGATATGTCCTTGCTGGCCCTCCTGATAAAAAACACCTTTTTCCGAAAGCGTGATAAACGATATTTCGTGATGAAGTGCATTCATTAATTCTGCGTGAATGTTACTTAAAATTTTTTCATTAATTTCTTCAGCCAATAAATTCAGGGCATCTTTTACTTCTTTCAGATTGGGCTTAAAAATATCGGCGCCCTTATAACTAAAAAAGTTTTTCCTTTTTGGATCGATGGCGGTAGGAATGTTGAGATTTTTACAAATTTTAATTATGGCTTCTATCACCATTTCCGTAAGAACACCTTTGTTGTAATCCTGGAAAATAACAATATCAGGGTGATGATTTTTTACGAAGGTTTCAAAATTATTTACGAGTGATGCTTCGTCTTCAGGTAAAATATCCTCGGTTTGTTCAGAATCGAGCCGCAGCATTTGCTGGTTACGACTCATTATTCTTGTTTTATTTGTAGTTAATCTTTTAGTGCTTTTTACGAGACACTTACTTTCTATATTGTTTTGGAGAAGCAGGCTATCTAAAATAATAGCGTCATCATCATCACCAATAACGGAAAATAAAGTCGGTCGAGAACCAAACGCAGCAATGTTTAAAGCTACGTTACCTGCCCCGCCTAAACGTTGTTCTTTTTTTCTAAAAGCCACCACCGGAACGGGGGCTTCAGGGGAAATTCTTTCTACATGTCCCCACCAATAAGTATCGAGCATTACATCGCCAATAATAGCGACTTTCATTTTTTCTAACTGCCCGAAAATCTCATCAAAGCTGCTCATGATTTCCTTTTCTTTTTGCCACTGCTATGTAATATAATGGTACACCAAGGGCAACAATAAGTAAACCCCATTTTACATAAGTGCTTTTGTAAATAACCAGCAAAATACAGAAAGCCAGGCCCATTAAAATATAAATAGCTGGTAACACAGGATAACCAAAAGCTTTATATGGCCTTTCTGCATCAGGCATTTTTTTCCTTAAGATAAAAATACCAGCAATAGTGAGTATATAAAAAATTACTACCACAAAAGAAACCATATCAAGCAGATCGCCGTACTTGCCACTAAGACATAAAAGAGATGCGACGATACATTGTATCCATAATGCAAATTCGGGAACTGCATTTTTATTCAACTCAGCCGTCCTCTTAAAAAATAATCCATCCTTCGCCATCGTATAATACACCCTGGCACCTGCCAGTATCAAACCATTATTGCACCCGAACGTTGAGATCATGATCATAACAGCGATAATCATTGTCCCGATATCGCCGAAAATAACGTGCGATGCCGCTACCGCTACCCTGTCTTTTTCTGCAGAAGCAATTCCATTCAACGGTAAAACAGCCGTATACATAATATTCGCCGTTACATAAATAATAGTAACGATTAATGTCCCCAGGAAAAGACTTAATCCAATATTTCGTTTGGGATTTTTTATTTCTCCGGCGATGAATGTTACATTATTCCATGCATCACTACTAAAAATGGAACCAACCATTGCGGCGGCGATGGCACCCATCGCTGCTGTTGTAATATAAGATTCACTTGTTCCATCTGGTTTTAATGCATGCATATCCCAGGCGTTCGTCCAGTTTGCATTCCATATACTTGCTTTAGCAGCTAAAAGACCAAATATAATTAAGCCGAACAAGCTTAATAATTTAGTAAGTGTAAATGTGGTTTGAATAATTTTTCCGCTTTTAATTCCCCTCGTATTGATATAAGTAAGTATCAAAATGGTCACAATTGAAAGCACCTGCGCAGGTGAGATTTTTAAACTTCCGATAGTAAACAGAACAAGATCTTCACTAACCTGAGGAATTAAATACGCTGTGAACTTAGAAAATGCAACGCCTACCGCTGCGATGGTTCCTGTTTGTATCACAGCAAAAAAACTCCACCCATATAAAAAGCCTACCAGCGGATTATAAGATTCTTTCAGGTATACATACTGGCCACCTGCTTTAGGAAACATGGCGCTTAATTCACCATAACTGAGGGCCGCTGTTAAAGTCATAAAACCGGTAATTACCCATACTGCAATTAACCATCCTGCAGAACCAACATTTCTTGTAATATCTGCACTGACAATAAAAATACCGGAGCCTATCATGCTACCTGCGACGATCATGGTAGAGTCCAGCAAACCCAGTGTAGGTTTAAATGAAGTATTAGCCATAAAAAATCCTGCTCTTTAGTGAGCAGGATGAAGATATAAAATAATTATTTGAAATCACTTCAGTGGCTTCTGGTACTGTTCATTAAGTAATTTCACTACTTCAGAAGTTACATTATAGGCCGAATCTTTGTAATAAAGATTATCCATTTCATCCGAAGCAAATACGAACGACAAACCTTTTTGCCTGCAATAATCCTTTAAAAAGTCCTGGATCTTTAGTTTAATCTCCTGTGTTCTGCGAACGTATTCGGCTTGTTGCTCCTGTCTTTTTTGTTGCTCGGTAGTTTCATATTCATTCTTCATCCGCATTAATTCCTGTTCATAGGTGCTTTGTTCCTGCTGCGATAATGATGGCCCTTTTTGCTGGTACTGTTTTACTTTATTAATATACTGGTCACGCATTTGTGCAAGTTGTTTACCTATCATCGTATCTCTGCTGTTTAAATATTGACGCATTTCTTTTAAGCCGGAGTACTGGCTGTTTAAACTGTCTAAATCGAAATACGCGACTTTGAAATTTGCAGGAGTAACAGCGTTGAATGATTTGCTATGAATCTCCCGGCTTTGAGAAAAATACAGGTAAAAAAGTACTGCGACAGCAATAACTAACACAGCGTTTACAGCAAGTAAAATATTTTTCATTATAACCTATTGGGAAGTGAAGTTATATTTTTATAAATCTATGAAAGTGTTAAAAGACAACTGACTAAACAAAAAAAAGCAGGAAGCTCTCACTTCCTGCTTAATAATATCAGCGCTTTTTATTCTTCTTCATCGAAGGTCATCGCTTCACGGGCTGATGACAAGAGTTCATACTCTTCTTTGCTGCCTACGATCATATTTTCAAATTCCTTCTGGCCGGTACCTGCAGGAATTAAATGACCGGTAATTACATTTTCTTTCAGGCCAAGCATGTCATCTGTTTTACCCTGGATCGCAGCAGAACTCAACACTTTGGTTGTTTCCTGGAACGATGCGGCAGATATCCAGCTTTGAACACCCAGAGAAGCTTTCGTAATACCTAACAATACTGGTTGGGCTGTTGCAGGCTGCGCATCTCTCACTTCAGCAAGTTTTTTATCATTTCTGCGGAGTATTGAGTTTTCTTCTCTCAACTCACGAACGGTAATGATTTGTCCTGCACGAAGTTTAGTGCTTTCACCCGGGTCAGTTATAACTTTCTTGTCGAAGATGCGATCGTTTTCTTCATTGAAATCAAACCTGTCTTCCAGGTCCTCTTCCAGGAATCTTGTATCACCAGCGTCAACAATTTCTACTTTCTTCATCATCTGGCGAACGATCACTTCAATATGTTTATCATTGATCCTTACACCTTGTAAACGATATACTTCCTGTATCTCATTCACAACATATTCCTGTACTGCAAAAGGACCTTTGATAGTTAAGATATCAGCCGGAGCAATCTGACCGTCGGACATTGGTGTACCTGCTTTTACGAAATCACCATCCTGAACCAGGATCTGTCTTGACAATGGAACAAGGTATTTTTTAACGATACCATCTTTTGCTTCAACAATGATCTCGCGGTTACCACGCTTCACGTTACCAAATGCTACCACACCATCGATCTCACAAACTACCGCAGGGTTACCCGGGTTTCTTGCTTCAAACAATTCAGTTACACGTGGAAGACCGCCGGTGATATCTCTCAGTTTACCTAGGATACGTGGGATCTTAACAAGCACCTGCCCTGCTTTTACTTCCTCTCCTTCCTCTATTACAATGTGTGATCCTACTGGAAGGTTATATTGTTTGATGTCTTTACCTTCTACAATTACTGTAGGTATTTTGGTTTTATCTTTTGTTTCGATAACCACTTTTTCGCGGTGACCTGTTTGTTCATCAGCCTCATCGCGGTAAGTGATTCCCTCCAAAACACTTTCGAATTTAATCTTACCATTCAGTTCGGCAACAACCACATTATTGAACGGATCCCATGTGCAGATCACATCACCTTTTTTCACGTGCTGGCCATCTTTCACATTCAATGTTGCACCATAAGGAACGTTATTAGTGATCTGTAAACGATCATTTTTCACATCCATTATTCTCACCTCACCTGTACGACCGATAACAATTTTTGATTTTCCTCCTTCATTATTTGCGGCATCAACAGTTCTTAATCCGTCGAACTGGATTGTACCGTCAAACTTCGCTTGTAATGTAGACTCTACAGATGCAGAACCAGCCACACCACCCACGTGGAACGTACGAAGTGTTAACTGAGTACCCGGCTCACCGATAGATTGTGCAGCAATGATACCAACGGCATCTCCGCGTTGTGCGATATAACCTGTTGCCAGGTTTTTACCATAACACTTCACGCAAACACCTCGTTTAGATTCGCAGGTAAGTACCGAACGAATTTCTACTATTTCAATATTTGAAGCCTCAATTCTCTTAGCTACTTCGGCTGTAATTTCTGTACCCGCTTCAACGATCAGTTCTTCTGGTTTTAAAGGATCATATACATCATGTAAAGATGTACGCCCTTCAATCCTGTCTGACAATGGTTCAATCACATCTTCATTATCTTTCAAAGCAGAAGTAGCAATACCGCGAAGTGTGCCACAATCTTCATCCGCAATTACAACGTCCTGGGATACATCCACCAAACGACGTGTGAGGTAACCTGCATCCGCTGTTTTAAGGGCGGTATCGGCAAGACCTTTACGGGCACCGTGTGTAGAGATAAAGTAATCCAATACATTCAATCCACCTTTAAAGTTGGAAAGGATCGGGTTCTCGATGATCTCAGATCCTGTAGAACCAGATTTTCTTGGTTTAGCCATCAGACCCCTGATTCCAGCCAACTGTTTTACCTGTTGTTTAGAACCACGCGCTCCCGAATCCAGCATCATAAACACAGAATTAAATCCTTGTTTATCGATCTGCATTTCACGGATCAAAGTTTCAGTAATACGGGTATCAACACGGGACCATATATCGATCACCTGGTTATAACGTTCGTTATTGGTGATCAGACCCATATTGTAGTTTTCCCAAACCTCTTCCACTTCAATTTTCGCCTGGTCAAGTAATTCATTTCTCTTATCAGGGATAATCAGATCATTCACATTGAATGATAAGCCTCCGCGGAACGCCATTTTAAAACCAAGCTGCTTAATATCATCAAGGAACTTAGCCGTTTTAGGGACGTTGGTTATTTTAATAATATCACCGATGATTTCTCTCAGTGACTTCTTTGTAAGTAATGCATTGATATAACCCACTTCTTTTGGAACGTGCTGGTTAAACAATACGCGACCTACAGTAGTTTCAATTATTTTCTTTTTAATCTCACTGTTTTCACGAACCTCAGTTTTCACTTTGATGCCAGCATGAAGGTCAACACGATTTTCATTATAAGCAATAATCACTTCATCCATGTTGTAGAAGGTCATGCCCTCTCCTTTCACAGTTTCTGTAGCAGTTGTTTTCTTGCCCTTAGTAATGTAGTACAGACCTAACACCATGTCCTGTGAAGGAAGCGTGATAGGCGTACCATTCTGCGGGTTCAAAATGTTGTGAGAAGAAAGCATTAATAACTGTGCTTCCAAAATAGCAGCATGGCTCAAAGGCACGTGAACCGCCATCTGGTCACCATCGAAATCCGCATTGAACGCTGTCGTTACCAACGGGTGAAGCTGTATCGCTTTTCCTTCTACTAATTTTGGCTGGAAAGCCTGGATAGATAAACGGTGCAATGTTGGGGCACGGTTCAGCATTACAGGATGACCCTTCAATATATTTTCCAGGATATCCCAAACAACAGCTTCTTTTCTGTCAACTAATTTCTTAGCAGACTTCACCGTTTTTACAATACCTCTTTCAATTAATTTTCTAATGATAAACGGTTTGAATAATTCAGCCGCCATATCTTTTGGAAGACCGCACTCATGCATTTTCAGCTCGGGTCCAACAACGATTACTGAACGACCAGAATAGTCAACACGTTTTCCTAACAAGTTCTGACGGAAACGTCCCTGCTTTCCTTTCAGAACATCTGATAAAGATTTCAACGCACGTCCGCCTTCTGCTTTAACAGCGTTTGATTTACGACTGTTATCGAACAGTGAATCCACTGCTTCCTGTAACATCCTTTTTTCATTACGAAGGATAACTTCAGGAGCTTTAATTTCCAACAATCTTTTCAAACGGTTATTACGGATAATTACACGGCGATACAGATCATTCAGATCAGAAGATGCAAAACGACCGCCATCCAAAGGAACCAATGGTCTCAGTTCGGGAGGAATAACAGGAATATATTGCATAACCATCCATTGCGGCTGGTTAGTAATTCTTAAAGCTGCATCACGGAAAGATTCAACAACACTCAAACGTTTTAAAGCATCTGCTTTACGTTGCTGTGAAGTTTCGTTTGCCGCTGCGTTACGAAGTGTAAAGCTTAATGAGTCCAGTTCAATTCTTGCAAGCAGATCATGAACCGCTTCAGCACCCATTTTAGCAATGAATTTCTGAGGATCATCATCAGGCAGGTACTGGTTATCTTTTGGTAAAGTATCCAATATGTCTAAATACTCTTCTTCAGTTAAAAGATCGCCAGAGTTCAGCGTTTCTTTTACACCACCCTGGATCACCGCGTATCTTTCATAATACACGATTGTCTCTAACTTCTTAGAGCTCATACCCAGCAGGTAACCGATCTTATTTGGAAGACTCTTAAAGTACCAGATATGAACAACAGGCACCACTAATTTGATGTGACCCATTCTTTCACGTCTTACTTTTTTCTCAGTTACTTCAACGCCGCAACGGTCGCACACGATACCCTTGTAACGGATACGCTTGTACTTTCCGCAGGCGCACTCATAATCTTTTACCGGTCCAAAGATCCTTTCGCAGAACAAACCATCACGTTCAGGTTTGTAAGTACGGTAGTTAATTGTCTCAGGCTTCAAAACCTCACCAAAGCTGCGCTCCAGGATACTATCCGGAGATGCAAGACCAATTGTGATTTTTGAAAACGTGGCTTTGGGACGATTGTCTTTTTTAAGAGCCATATTATGATTTGCAATTTAAATGTTCGATTAACAATTTTTTGTAACCAGCTTCAGATCGCTTTTCAACTTTTGTTGCGTCGCACTCTTCGGCGTTCTGTTCTTTGGTGAGCTTTTAAAGTCACCAATCAGTTTTAAAACCAATCCTCTTTTTCGGAGGTTTTGGTTCATTCACCAGTCTTCTTATTACCTGAAAGATCAATTCTATATCCTGATCATGTTTTCCAACTTTCTTTTCCAGTTTTTCAAGCTTCAATAAAATCTCTTTATGATTTAAGAGAATTTCTTTCATCTTAGAATAAACCCGCATGATCTGGATATTTACCTGTACCGCTCTTTCACTGCTCAATACACTTGATAACATTAAAACTCCATGTTCTGTAAAAACAAAAGGCAGATATTGCGTACCTCCTCTTCGTTCTTCTTTTGAGGTCGCAAATTGCGACCTCAAACTTTCCCACTCTTCAGTAGAAGGGGTATACAAAGAACTATATATTAATCATTGCCGGTTATTAGCCGGCAATGATTATAGAAAATTAGTCGTGAAATTTCAGGTCAAGTCCAAGACCTCTCAACTCGTGAACTAACACGTTGAAAGATTCAGGGATACCTGGTTTAGGAATGTTTTCACCTTTAACAATGGCTTCGTAAGTTTTTGCACGGCCAATGATATCATCAGATTTAAGGGTTAGCAATTCCTGTAAAATATTGGCTGCACCATAAGCTTCCAGTGCCCAAACCTCCATCTCACCAAAGCGCTGACCACCAAACTGTGCCTTACCACCCAGCGGTTGCTGAGTAATTAAGCTGTATGGTCCGATTGAACGGGCGTGCATCTTATCATCAACCATGTGATGCAGTTTGATCATATAGATAACACCTACTGTTGCTTTCTGGTGGAAACGTTCTCCGGTTTCACCATCATATAAGTAAGTATGACCCATCATTGGTATATCTGCTTTTTCACAATGTGCTGCTATTTCTTCAACAGTTGCGCCATCGAAGATTGGCGTAGCGAACTTCACTCCCAGTTTTTTACCTGCCCACCCTAAGATGGTCTCATAGATCTGTCCGAGGTTCATCCTTGAAGGCACCCCTAATGGATTTAGTACGATATCAACAGGAGTTCCGTCTTCCATGAAAGGCATATCCTCTGCACGAACAATCTTAGCAACGATACCTTTGTTTCCGTGACGACCCGCCATTTTATCACCCACTTTCAGTTTACGTTTAACAGCTAAGTAAACTTTAGCAAGTTTCAATACACCGGCTGGTAATTCATCACCAATTGAGATATTGAATTTCTCTCTCTTGTAACGTCCCAGTTCTTCGTTGTATTTAATGGTATAGTTGTGCAGTAAAGTATTGATCTGGTCATCTACAGTCGCGTCACCGGTCCATCCCAAAGGATTTACATTCTGGTAATCTATCGTGCCCAAACTTTTAATACTAAACTTGGAACCTTTAGGAATCTGCATCTCACCGAAGTTGTTAGAAACACCCGCAGAGTTTTTATCTTTTAATAAAGTCTGCAGTTTATTCAACAATACTTCTTTCTGTTCTGTTTCATTCTCTTCGTGAACTTTTTCTACTTTTTCAAGCTGACCTTTCTCACGAATCTTAGCATTCTTATCTTTTTTAGCACGCTGGAACAGTTTTTTATCGATCACCACACCTTCAGTTCCGTTAGGGGCTTTCAGTGAAGCATCTTTAGCATCTCCTGCTTTATCACCGAAGATGGCTCTTAAGAGTTTTTCTTCAGGAGTAGGATCAGATTCCCCTTTAGGAGTGATCTTACCGATCAGGATATCACCTTCTTTAACTGTTGCACCAATGCGGATGATACCATTCTCATCAAGATCTTTAGTAGCTTCTTCAGAAACGTTTGGAATATCCGGTGTCAATTCCTCTTCACCGAGTTTTGTATCCCTCACTTCTAGTTCATATTCATCGATGTGAATAGAAGTGAACAAATCTTCACGAACTACTTTTTCACTGATTACAATAGCATCCTCAAAGTTGTATCCCTTCCATGGCATAAATGCCACCTGCAGGTTACGACCTAATGCCAGTTCACCATCTTTTGTTGCATAACCTTCAGTCAGAAAATCTCCTTCTTTCACTCTTTGTCCTTTCCTTACAGCAGGACGCAGAATAATACAGGTTGACTGGTTGGTTTTGATGAACTTGGTTAATTTATAAACGATCATGTCATCATCAAAACTGATGAGCCTGTCTAATTCATTTCTTTCGTAGCGAACGTGAATTTCTCTTGCGTCTACGAATTCAACAACACCATTTCCTT
>JAQBNK010000102.1 GCA_028288595.1 Chitinophagaceae bacterium | reverse complement strand
ATAAATTGAAGACAACAAGTCGCTGTAAACAATTGAGGGCTTATTTGGGATAATTTCGCTTCGCATCAGTAGCCTCAAAATGGCAGACTAGCTTCACTCTAAATTTAATCTGATAGCTTTACAGCGGTTTAGTTATTTTTCAAGTCATGTATAGTATGTGTGCTAAAAGATTATCGGTTTTAGTATGGTTGTTTTGTTTCTTAACAACTTCAAAAATAAACTCCCAGGTTTGTTCCATAGTAGGCCAGACACCAAAAACAGCATTTCCCGTTTGCGGCATAAAAACATTTCAGCAGGGGACTGTTCCTTTATGCAGTGGTCCAAATATTCCCAGTTCTTGCCCGGCGAGTTCGGGAACCCTCTCTGCAAAAAATCCATACTGGTATAAGTTTACCTGCTATGTGCCAGGTTCCCTGGCATTATTGATAACGCCATTGGCTTCGAATGAAGATTATGACTGGCAATTATTTGATGTTACAGGCCACGATCCAAATGATGTATTTACAGATCAGTCATTATTTGTCGTAGCAAACTGGGCCGGCACATATGGTGCAACGGGAACGTCTGCAACGGCAACTTCAAACATGCAATGCGGATCTGATCCTGCAACGGGTGTAACAACATTCAGTTCCATGCCTATGCTTATCCAGGGGCACGATTATTTGCTGCTGATAAGCCATTTTACAGCAGGACAAAGTGGTTATACACTACAATTTAATGGTGGCAATGCAATTATCTACGATACTACGCAACCCCGTTTAAAAAATCTTACTTCATCCTGCACTGGAGGTGCTTTTACGCTTACGCTAAATAAAAAACTGACTTGCTCCAGCGTTACACCTTCAGGTTCTGAATTCAATATTAATCTGCCTACCGGAACAACTATTTCAAATGTTCAAACTGTCGGATGCAATAATGGATTCGATATGGATTCAATCATACTTTCTTTCAGCAAGCCACTACCAGCAGGTGATTATATTTTAAAAATCCAAAACGGATCAGATGGTAATACAATAGTTGATAATTGTAATACGGGTATACCGGTTGGGGATTCAATAACAATTCATATTGATCCTGCGTTGCCTACAACTATAGATAAACTTGAGCCCGTTGGATGTGCTCCTGCGTCGTTACGACTTTCATTTAAGAACCTGGTTAATAGTAATACAATCGCCGCGGACGGAACCGACTTCAGCATAACAGGTGGTCCTTCTAATGTGAATATTATTTCTGCGACACCGCTTACTCCATCGGGGACAACCACAACAGTTGTTATTAATTTATCAGCGCCAATTTATACCCAGGGCAACTGGCAGTTAAATTTAAAAACAGGCAGTGACGGCAATACTATCATTGATGCGTGTAATAACCCCATTGCCCCGGCCTCTGTAAATTTCACAACAGTCGATACCGTATCAGCAAAGTTCAGTTACCAGGTTATCAATGGATGCAAAATGGGAACTGTCAATTTTTCTTATACACCCGTTCATGCTACCAGCTGGTTATGGACGTTTGATGATAATACGACCAGTAAAATATTGCAGCCCGTAAAAACCTTTACAACTTATGGTTCTAAGACAGAACAATTGGTGGTGTCTAATGGAACCTGCAAGGACACAAGTAAGGTAGATATATTGTTAGTAGATAATACACTTCATGCTGCATTTACCGTCTCTGCTAATCCATTGTGCCCAGAGGATTTACTCAGCTTCACTAACGCAACTACAGGAAATATTACAGAATGGCTTTGGAGATTTGGAAACGGTAATAGCAGTACAATAAAGAATCCATCGCCGGAATCCTATAATATTTCATCAACAGCAAAAGATTATGTGATCTCGCTTGCAGTTAAAAATAATATCGGGTGTATAGATACCACAAGTGTGTTGCTGAAAGTTTTATCATCGTGTTATATCGCCGTGCCTTCTGCATTCACTCCTAATGGAGATGGATTGAATGATTTTCTGTATCCATTAAATGCAATTAAAGCAACTAATCTTTTATTCCGCGTTTATTCCAGAACCGGCCAGGTCATTTTTGAAACGCACGACTGGACAAAAAAATGGGATGGCAAACTGAATGGTAAATTAGTTCCTTCCGGTACATATGTGTGGACGCTTAGTTATACGCATATCGATACGGGCAAACCATTTTTCTTAAAAGGTACTTCAGTGTTAATCAGGTAATAAAAAAGCCGGCTCTCACCGGCTTTGAATTTTTTAAGGCGCTATCGTTATCTGCCAGAATTTCCCTGGCTGCTTCCTGAACCAGAATTAGAACCTGAACCGGCTCCTTGATTTTGCTGGCTTCCGCCTTGCTGGCCCTGCCCCATTCCACCTTGATTCTGCTGGCTTCCGCCTTGCTGAGAACCACTGCGGTTAGAATTACCTGAAGTAGAACCTTCATTGCGATCATTTTCATTTGTAAGCTCACGATCACTTTGTCCGGTAGGATCAGACTGGCTTCCTCCTGAATTTGAAGTAGAACCTTTACCCTGGTTTTGCTGGCCGCCTTGCTGACCCATTCCCCCTTGGTTTTGCTGGCTTCCGCCCTGCTGACCCTGGTTGCGGTTTTGCTGGTTCTGATCGTTGCCACCATTTTGATTTTGCATAATTCTAAATTTAATTGATAAATAAAATACACCACTAATATGACTAACATTATGCCATACCATCAACGGTTTTTGAAGTCCTGATTTCCAGCGTTTTGGTATTGCGAAATAGTAAACAGCAGTTATAAAAAATGGCCTTGGCGGGGAATTATATGTGGATTATTTTATATTCCAGCCAGACGCACAGGTTTACTTCTTGATAGGTTTGAAACTTATCAATCAGTAGATTTTTTCTCTGCTCAATTTTAGTTTTTATACAGCCAATCATTACCTTTGCCGCCAAATTAAGAGAAGGGCTTTTTTCCTATGTCCTTATTCTTCTTATAAATCTTAATAATCATTACACTCTTATGGCTACAACGGGCAAAATAAAACAGATCATCGGAGCGGTAGTAGACGTGCAGTTTGAAGGTGCTTTACCAGAAATCTATAACGCACTGGAACTGGTACGTGATAATGGAGATAAGCTGGTACTGGAAGTTCAGCAGCATCTCGGAGAAGATAGTGTTCGTGCTATAGCAATGGACGGAACGGAGGGCCTTGTTAGAGGAATGGCAGTAAGTGATACGGGTCAGCCAATTGCTATGCCTGTCGGCCCCGAGATCAACGGGCGTTTATTCAATGTTACTGGTGATGCCATCGATGGGTTACCGCAGGTTAGTAAAGTAAATGGCAGACCCATACATAATAAGCCGCCTTTATTCGAAAATTTAAGTACCGCTACGGAAATTCTATATACGGGTATTAAAGTAATTGATCTTATTGAGCCTTATGCAAAGGGTGGAAAGATCGGCCTGTTTGGCGGTGCCGGTGTTGGTAAAACCGTATTGATCCAGGAGCTGATTAATAATATTGCAAAAGGGTATGGCGGTCTTTCCGTATTTGCAGGCGTAGGTGAGCGTACACGTGAGGGAAATGATCTGCTGCGTGAAATGATCGAAGCTGGCATCATGAAATATGGTGACAAGTTTAAACATAGCATGGAAGAAGGCGGATGGGATCTGAGTACGGTGAATATGGAGGACCTGAAAGATTCTAAAGCAACTTTCGTATTCGGGCAAATGAATGAACCTCCCGGTGCAAGGGCTCGTGTAGCGCTATCAGGATTAACTGTTGCTGAATATTTCCGTGATGGTGATGGTACCGGAAAAGGAAGAGACATTTTATTTTTCGTTGATAATATCTTCCGTTTTACACAAGCAGGTTCAGAGGTATCGGCTCTTCTCGGACGTATGCCTTCTGCGGTAGGATACCAGCCAACGCTTGCAACAGAAATGGGATTGATGCAGGAAAGAATCACATCAACCAAAAATGGTTCTATCACTTCTGTACAAGCAGTATATGTACCTGCGGATGACCTTACCGATCCTGCCCCGGCAACAACATTTGCGCACCTTGATGCAACAACGGTATTGTCTCGTAAGATCGCTGACTTAGGTATTTATCCTGCGGTTGATCCTTTGGATTCTACTTCAAGAATATTAACTCCGATCATCGTTGGAGAACAACATTATAATACAGCAAACAGGGTTAAATTAATTCTCCAGCGTTATAAAGAGTTGCAGGATATTATTGCAATTCTTGGTATGGATGAATTAAGTGAAGAAGATAAAATGACCGTTCAGCGTGCCCGTAAAGTGCAGCGTTTCTTATCACAGCCTTTCCATGTGGCAGAACAATTTACCGGTTTGAAAGGAGTGTTTGTAAGTATAGAAGATACGATCAGAGCCTTCAATTCAATTATGGACGGAGAAGTAGATGAGTATCCTGAAGCAGCCTTTAATCTTGTTGGTACTTTAGAAGATGCAATTGAAAAAGGAAAGAAATTAATGGCGCAGGCGCAAGGATAATTAGCAAATTAGCAAATTCGATAATTAGCCAATTGCCGGATTATCAAATTGACGAATTATGACTCTAGAAATATTAACACCAGAAAAAAAATTGTACAGCGGAGATGTTTACGGAGTGCAGCTTCCTGGTACCGAAGGTTTATTTGAAGTATTGGATAAGCATGCCCCGCTGGTGAGTTCTTTGGGTGCTGGAAGAATAAAAATCTTAAAAGATAAAACTGCTACATCGTCTTACAGCATACAAGGTGGTTTTGTAGAAGTGTTAAACAATCATGTTACTGTTTTAGTTGAAGGTGCATCTGCTGAATAAAATATTCATATCGATAAAAAAAGCTCCTGGACAAGGAGCTTTTTTTATTAGTTTAATTGGGGATCGATTGGATAGTTTTTCATTTGTTCATATTCACCACCAAGATTTTTTAAAGCTTCACTCCACATTCCATCGGCTTCCTGCTGAAAGATCATTTTTTTATTTGCTTCGCTGAGGATCCAGCTTTTTGTATCAATCTCCTGTTGCAATTGCCCGGTTGACCAACCGCTGTAACCCAGGTAAAATTTGATCTCCGATTCTTTTAATTCACCGTCCTTAAGCAGATCGCCAAGCGCATCCAGGTCACCGCCCCAGTAAATTCCATTTGCGATTTTAACTCCACCCGGTAAAAGATCGGGGCGCATATGAATGTAATGAACGGTATCCGGCTGTACCGGGCCACCGTAATGTATCCGGAAATCACAATGTTGCAATTGTTCAACTAATTGCCCAACCGTGTAAGTAAATGGCCGGTTCGCTACGAAGCCAAAGCTGCCTTCCTGCTGGTGATCACAAATAATGATGACTGATCGGATAAAATTTGGGTCTTTTAAAAAGGGGTCGGCGATTAATAAAGTGCCGGGTACAATATCTGCCATAACATTAATTTATGCATTTTGAATTAAAACGCAACTATGCTGATGAAAGTTGTGCCGTTAAAATGGTGATAATTGATCATAAACTATAACGTTACATACTGGCTTACAATATATTTGTGCGATAAGATTGATCGTAATTATAAAATGTTCCAGGCTTCCAGCGAAATATTTATCCCCGGATGAAAAAAATCTTCCCAATTATTGTTGTTCTGATTGCCCTTAGCCTTGCAGGAATTATTATCGTGCAGGTATTGTGGTTTCAGAATTTATTGAAGGTGCAGGAAGATAATATTCTTCATAAAGTAGACGAAGCTGCGCTGAGAGTAGGACAGGACCTGGGAAATCATATCATGCAAAGTCCGCTTGTACATTTGCATAAAAAAAGGCCGCTTGAAATTCTGCCCGACAATCTTCCATTTGGAGGCATACAACAACCAACCATTTCTCAGCGCTACACTGAAAGAGAGATTAACCAGATGCTGAAATCAGCACTGGACAAGAATGATCTGAAAAATCTTTCTTTTGAATTTGCCATCACTTCTAATGGGGACGATCTTATTCCGGAAATGAAGTCAAAAAATTTCTTACGGGTTTACTTCGATACTTCACATAATAAAGTAAGAATAATTCCGGTTTCACCAGAATCAGGAAGCGACCTTGAAGGATTAGTAAGCAACGAAAATATATTAATTGCAATCCCGGATTTTAAGGCACAGGTATGGGAGTCTTTGCTATGGATGATCGTAGGTGCATTGGCTTTTACAATTATTATTATTACTGCATTTTATCTTACCGTAAGAACTTTACTGAACCAGCGGAAGCTAAGCATGATCAAGAGTGATTTTATTAACAACATGACACATGAATTTAAAACTCCGCTTGCAACGATCTCCCTTGCTGTTGATGCCCTGAAAAATGAAAAAGTGCAGAACGACAGGCAAAAAACGGATTACTTCAACGGCATCATCAAGGAAGAAAATATTCGCATGAACAAACATGTGGAAACAATTCTCCAGGCTGCATTGATGGATAGGCAGGAATTAAAACTGAATCTTCTTCCCATGCATGCCCATCCTATAATTCAGCAGGTAGTGGATAATTTTAAATTAAGACTGCACGAAAAAAATGGTAAACTGGAAACAATGCTGAATGCGAAAAGTGATTTAGTAAAAATTGATGAAGTACATTTTACGAATGCGATCTCGAATCTTATTGATAATGCAGTAAAATATTCTAATGATAATTTATGCATTAAAGTATTTTCTCACTGTACGAACAGGCACTTCATTTTTCGTATAGAAGACAATGGAATTGGCATGAGCAAAGAAACGGTAAAACGGATTTTTGAAAAGTTTTATCGTGCACATACAGGAAACCTTCACAATGTGAAAGGTTTTGGTTTAGGAATGAGTTATGTAAAGACGGTGATCGATGCACATAAAGGGAAGATAAGAGTTGATAGTACTTTAGGAAAGGGAAGCACTTTTACCATCGAACTTCCCATCGTGCATGATAATGACTAACCCGCATTCCATAACAGACAACCATCGCCATAACTAAGAAAGCGAAAGTTATTTTCTAAGGCATAGTTGTATACTTTCTTCCAGCTTTCACCTATCAATGCGGCAACCAATAATAATAAGGTTGATTTTGGCTGATGGAAATTAGTGATCAGTCCATTGATAATTTTAAATTCATATCCCGGTACAATCATGATCTGCGTTTTAGTAACCAGTTGTTGGGTGTTATTTTTTTTCATCCAGTCAATTATATTTTTTAACGCCATTTCAGCTGATATCTTTTCTTTTTTTTCATAAGGCATCCACTGTGTCACATAAAGATCATTGATGGATGAATCCGGATTGCGATGAATAATATTTCCTATCCAGTATAAACTCTCGATCGTACGAAGCGATGTGGTGCCAACAGCAATAATATTATTTGAAAGGGTTGATAATAAGTTTTCAATGAACGAAATATTCACATCGATAAACTCAGCATGCATTTCATGGTCTTTAATCGAATCTGACTGTACGGGTTTAAAAGTTCCGGCGCCTACATGCAGTGTTACATAATCTGATTGTATGTTTTTTGCTTTTAAAGATTCAAATACCTCTTGGGTGAAATGCAACCCTGCTGTGGGTGCAGCTACTGAACCGTCATGTAAGGCGTAGATCGTTTGATAGCGTTCTGTATCTTCTTTCTCTGCTGAACGGTTAAGATAAGGCGGCAGGGGAATTGCACCGGCAGCATGCAGTATTTCAGCAAAACTTGCCTCACCGTTCCATTCAAAATAAATAATAAAATGATCTGATCGTTTAGCTTCTTTAATTGCTGTAAGTATAATTTCTTTATCGCCGTACTGAATTATTTTTTGGAGTTTTTCTTCTTTCCATTTTTTTGCTCCGCCTACTAAACATTTCCAATGCACTTTATTTTTTTGCGTCATGGCAGTGGTGATATCAGCATAAATTTCCGCCGGTTCCAGGCAAAAAATTTCGATGATACTTCCCGTTTGTTTTTCAAAAAGCAATCTTGCCTCAACTACTTTAGTATTATTGAAAACAAGAAAACTACCAGGAGGAATATGCGCTGAAATATTATTATACTGGTCTTCGTCAAGGTTTCCTGAACGATAAATTAATAGCCGGCTTTCATCTCTTTCTTTCAACGGATACCGCGCAATTTTTTCTTCCGGCAAAGGATAATCAAATGCCTCAATTAAAATATTTTCTTGGTTCATTTAAGTCTTGTTATTCACAGTATTCGACGGTTATTAACATCAATTCACACTTTAAATAGTGTTTTACACATTTTTGCATATAAGACATTGCATTTTAGCATCTTATATATAAGATTCACTGTGGAAAAAATGAGAAAACCATTTTTAGCGCAGTAAGTGGTAAAAAGTGTTATTTTGTGGTAATAAATGGAGTTTATTCCCAAAATGATCAGTTTTCTCGGAGAATATGAAGCTACAGTGGACGCCAAAGGGCGTTTTCTGCTTCCGGCAGGCTTTAAAAAGCAGTTGCCTGAAGGAGAAGGGCGCTTCATTATTAACCGCGGCTTCGAAAAGTGTCTTAGCCTTTACCCGATCGCAAGCTGGGAACCCATTTATGCCCGCATCAGCCGGTTGAACGACTTCGATCCCAAAGTTCGGGAATTCCGGCGTCAGTTTTTGGGCGGAGCTACAGAAGTTGAAATGGACGGTGCCGGCAGGTTGCTTTTGCCTCCTTCCTTAAGAGATCATGCAGGTGTCTCAAAAGATATTATCCTGGCTGCGGCTATAGATAAAATTGAAATATGGGATGCTCAAAAATATAATCAGCTCTTTGAATCGTTCTCAGCAAAAGCATTTAGTGCACTGGCAGACGAAGTAATGGGAAAGGGGACAATGTTGAATGATGAATGAAAAAATGAGTAATGAATGATGAGTAATGAACAACTATGAGTAAAGAAATTCAAAATTCAAAATTCAAAATTCAAAATAATTACCACGTTCCTGTTCTTTTTAATGAATCGCTTGAAGGTTTGAATATTAAACCCGGCGGAATGTATATCGACTGCACATTCGGTGGCGGCGGACATAGCAGGGGAATTCTTGAAAGACTAAATGAAAACGGGAAACTGATTGCTTTTGATCAGGATGCGGATGCACAGAAAAATTTACCGGATGACAAGCGAGTCACTTTTGTTCCGCAGAACTTCAGGCATATTGAACGCTTTGTAAAATTATACAAAGCGTCTCCAGTAGACGGTGTGCTTGCAGATCTGGGTGTTAGCAGTCACCAGTTCGATGAAGGAGAACGCGGTTTCTCAACAAGGTTCGATGGTCCGCTTGATATGCGGATGGATCAGCGGCAGGATAAAAAAGCAAAAGACATTTTGCTTGACTTTGATGAGAAGCAATTGCACAAATTATTTGAACAGTATGGTGAAGTGACAAATTCTAAAACGCTGGCAAAGCATATAGTGAACGCAAGACAGCAATCGGAATTAAATACAATTGCTGATTTGAAGAATTTACTGGCGCCGGTTACAAAAGGGAATCCGAATAAATATTTAGCGCAGGTTTTCCAGGCGTTACGAATCGAGGTGAATGATGAGATGGGTGCTTTAAAGGAAATGCTGGAACAATTACCAAGCATACTGAATGAAGGAGGAAGAATAGTGGTGATCACTTTCCATTCGATAGAAGACAGGATCGTAAAGAATTTTTTTAAGAAAGGAAGTTTTGAAGAAGAGGTGGACAATCCTTTTGAGATGAGTAAGAAGGTAAACCCGTTAAAAATAATTACAAAAAAACCGATTGAAGCTTCGCAGGAAGAATTGAAGAATAACCCGAGAGCGAGAAGTGCGAAGATGAGGATTGCAGAGAGAACGTGAATCGTGAGACGTGAATGAGATCGTGAGGCGTGAAACGTGAATGATTGACGATTCGCGATTGACGTTTCACGTTTCGCAAAGCTGATCAGGGATATACAGTTCAATGGTGCGACGCAAGGAACGGTGAAGAAAGTTATAAAGCTGGTAAACAAAAAAATAAAATGGCTGAAAATAAAACAGGGAAAAGAGTAGTGCGGCGTGTGCTGAACTATAAATGGATAGTGAAGAACGTTGGCTTTTTTCTTTTCGTTGCATTACTGATGGTTTTATATATCGCTAATGGACATTATGCTGATAAGACGATCAGGAATATTAGTAAAACAAGTAAAGAGATTAAAGAACTTGAATATGAATACAAGACTTTAAAAAGTGAAATGATGTTTAAGAGCCGGGAGACAGAAATGATAAGAGCGGCTGCACCACTGGGTTTAAAGATCAATGAAACACCGCCAGTGCGATTAAAGCAATAAAGTGGAAAACCCGATAGTCAGGATCCTATAACTGTGAGAAACCTTTTTTAAAATAATATTTCTTGAAACACGGTAACACATCAACAAGTGAAGTAAAAAGGGATATCCTCTGGAGAGTTTATCTCGGCTACATCGCCGTCGTTATCGTTAGCATGGTCGTGTTTGGTAAAGCTTTTTACATTCAGCAGGTACAGGGAAAATACTGGCGCAGCATGAGTGACAGTCTTCACCAGAAAATTGAAGCGATCGATGCAGAAAGAGGAACGATATATAGCGAAGACGGCGAAATGCTGAGTACCAGTATCCCGCAATTTGATGTCTACATAGATTTTGGTGCAGATGGATTAAGAGAGAACAGCGGTAAACGCTTTAGGGAAAATGTAGATTCTTTAAGTTATTCTCTCTCTAATTTATTCCAGGATAAAGCCCAGGATGAATACAACCACATTCTTACGGAAGGATACCGTGAGAAGAACAGATATTTTTTATTGAGAAGAAAAATAAGTTTCAGGCAATACCAGCAATTGAAAAATTTTCCGCTCGTAAGGCAGGGTAAAAACAAAAGCGGGTTTATTGCAGATGTAAAAAGCATCAGGCTGAATCCTTACCAGATGCTTGCTTTCAGAACGATCGGGTTAGACAGGGATTCTTTTAAAGTGGGACTTGAAATGACGTATGATACGGTGCTGAATGGTACGAAGGGAAGTCGCCTTGTACGCTACATCGCTGGTGGTGTAAGCGTTCCCGTGAATGAGGATGATTTTAAAATTGAACCGGAGAACGGAAAAGATGTAGTAACAACATTAGACGTACACATCCAGGATATCGCCGAGAACGCATTGATGAATATGTTAGTAAGCAATGAAGCGGAACATGGTTGCGCAATCGTGATGGAAGTAAAAACAGGAAAAGTAAAAGCAATCGCTAACCTGGGAAGAAGAACAGATGGAAGTTATTGGGAAGACTTTAATTATGCTTTATCTCCTACAGAGCCCGGGTCAACTTTTAAGGTGGCGACTTTAATTGCTTTATTGGAAGACAAAAAGATTAACCTGAACAGTGTTGTGAATCTGGAAGGAGGAAAGTGGGAAATAAACAGGCGAACTGTTTATGATGCGGAGAAACATGGATTATATAACGTGAATGTCAAGAAGGCATTCGAGGTAAGTTCAAATGTTGGAATGGCTAAATTGGCTTATGCAAATTACAGCGGTAATCCATCCCAGTTTGTAAATCATCTTTTAAACTTAAATCTTGGTAAAAAGACCGGGATCGATTTAGCCGGTGAACGTCCGCCAACAATTTATAAACCCGGAAGTAAATATTGGAGTGCTGTAACATTGCCATGGATGGCTTTCGGATATAACCTTGCCATTACTCCCATGCACACAGCTATGCTTTATAATGCAGTTGCTAACAATGGGAAAATGCTGAGACCGCAATTAGTTTCTGGAATAAATAATAACGGCTTACCGGTAAAACAATTTGCAGTTGATGTTTTGCATGAAAAGATATGCAGCGAAGAAACTGCCAGGCAATTAAAAGAATGCCTTGTGGGGGTTACCACTGAAGAAGAAGGAACCGGGTATAAATTATTTAAAGGATCTTCTTATAGGGTCGCCGGTAAAAGCGGAACCGCACTAGTTGCCAACGGAACCCGGGGATATGCTGATCATATATATCAATCTGCGTTTGCGGGCTTTTTTCCTGCAGAAAATCCACAGTATACAGTGGTTGTTGTTATTAAGAATAAACCGTTTGCGGCGAAGTATTATGGAGCAGCTGTAGCAGGTCCGGTTTTTAAAGAAATATCTGACAGGTTGTATACTATGTATGTTAAGCAAGGTCAGCCGCGATATGCAAATGCATTAAAACCAGACAGCAGTGTGAGCAGTTATACCGTTAATGCAAAAAGTGCAAAACAAATTTTCAAAAAGTTAGCAATTCCTTTCACAGATTCTTCTTCGGGCAAAGAAGTTGTAAAAGTGAATAGGACAAATACAACCGTGGTTGTTCCTGTATCAATGAGCAATAAACTAATGCCATCACTGGCGGGTTTGAATTTAAAAGACGCAGTGATGCTATGTGAAAATTTGGGACTGAAAACAAGCGTGCGGGGAAAAGGAAAAGTTGTTTCACAATCTCTGCAGGCAGGGGAATTAATAAATAAAGGAAAATTAATTGATATACAATTAAATTAATGGTGAACCTGAGCGACATATTATATAAAGTGAGAATCAATTCTGTGAATGGTAATACAGATATTGAAGTGAAGGATGTGCAGATCGATAGCCGTAAAGTTTCTAGGGGTTCTGCTTTTGTAGCGATACGTGGTGCAGCGGCAGACGGGCATTTATTTATCGACCGGGCAATACAAAACGGAGCGACCGTTGTTGTATGTGAAGAATTACCGGCACAAATAAATGAGGGCATTACTTATATACAGGTGAATAATACAGCAGAAGCGGTTGCTTATATGGCTCACCAGTATTATGATGAACCTTCTAAAAAAGTAAAGCTTGTAGGTGTTACGGGAACAAATGGTAAAACAACTATTGCAACTGTTCTCTATAAATTATTTTCTGAGCTGGGATATAAGTGCGGGTTGATCAGTACGGTACAAAATCAAATTGGAGATGAAATTATTCCCAGTACGCATACCACGCCTGATGCTGTTAGCCTGAATGAATTATTGAAACAAATGGTGGACGCAGAATGTACGCATGTTTTTATGGAATGCAGCAGCCATGCTATTCATCAGCACCGTATAACTGGTTTGCAATTTATCGGCGCTTTGTTCAGCAACATCACTCATGATCATTTGGATTATCATAAAACTTTCGAGGAATATATAAGAGTGAAGAAAAAATTCTTTGATGATCTTCCTTCTTCAGCATTTGCTATTTCTAACCTGGATGATAAGCGGGGAAGTGTGATGCTTCAAAATACAAATGCAAAAAAGCATTTCTACAGCCTGCGATCAATGGCAGATTTTAAAGGGAAGATTTTAGAAAATGCATTGACGGGGTTAGTAATGATGGTGAATGATAAAGAAGTTCATTTCAGGTTGATAGGAGAATTCAATGCATATAACCTTCTGGCGATTTATGGAGCAGCGGTTTGTCTCGATGAGAATAGCGACGAAGTGTTGAGAGTATTAAGCGGCATGTCTGGTGCAGAAGGCAGGTTCGATTATATCATCAGTGATAAGCAGGTGATTGGAATAGTTGATTATGCGCACACACCTGATGCATTAGAAAATGTTTTAGGGACAATAAAAAAGTTGAGAAAAGGAAATGAGCAAGTGATCACCGTTGTAGGATGCGGTGGCGACCGAGACAAAACGAAACGTCCTGTGATGGCGAATGCAGCATGCGAATTAAGCGATAAAGTAATTTTTACAAGCGATAATCCAAGAACAGAAGACGCACAGGCGATATTGAATGATATGATTGAAGGATTGAACAGCGCGGCTAAAAGAAAATACATCATGATCGCTGACAGGAAAGAAGCAATTAAAACTGCTGTGAGTTTTTCGAAAACAGGTGATATCATTTTAGTAGCGGGAAAGGGACATGAAAAATACCAGGATATAAACGGAGTAAAGCATCCGTTCGATGATAAACAGGTGTTGAAGGAAATGTTTGAGGTGATGGGGAAATGAAAGACGTGAGTCGTGAAACGTGAATCGTAAATGCATTCACGTTTCACGATTGACGTTTCACGAAATGACAAATGACTAATTGACCAATGACTTTACAATATGCTATACGCTTTATTTAATTGGCTAAAACAAGAGTTCCACATGTCCGGTGCAGGGCTGTTCCAGTTCATCACCTTCAGGGCAGCGCTGGCAATTCTGTTTTCGCTGATCATCGCGACAGTGTATGGCAAAAGAATTATCACGCTTTTACAAAAAAGACAAATTGGTGAATCAGTAAGAGACCTTGGATTAGCCGGTCAGCTGGAAAAGAAAGGAACGCCAACAATGGGTGGAATTATTATTCTGTTGGCGATATTGGTCCCCACTTTATTATTTGCTGATCTGCATAAAGTTTATATCAGGTTGATGTTGTTATGTACTGTCTGGTTAGGTGTGATTGGTTTTTTAGATGATTATTTAAAAATAAAAGCCAGGAAAAAAGCGCAGGAAAGAGGCCTGCCTTATAAGAAAAAAGATAGTGATGGTTTAGCCGGACTGTCTAAAATTACCGGGCAGATCGGTTTAGGGATCATCATTGGAGTAACACTTTATTTCAGCAATAGTGTTGTTGTGGAAAGAGAGATATATCCTGCTGCGACTGCACAACAAAACCAGGTAATTAAGAAAGGAGAGAAAGCACTGAATATAGTTACGAGAACAATTGATGGCCAGCAAATTCGTTTTGTAAGAGTTAAAACTCCGATCACCAGTATTCCATTTGTAAAAAATCATGAGTTCAATTATAGCAGGCTCATTACCTGGATACATCCAGGTGCAGAAAAATATACTTGGATCATTTATATCCTGATCGTAACATTTATAATCACCGCAGTTTCCAACGGCGCAAATATAACAGACGGGCTCGATGGATTAGCTGCGGGTGTAAGTGCAGTGATAGGTGCAGGCTTAGGTGTGTTCGTGTATGTAAGCGGTAACTATCGTTTTGCAGATTACCTGAATGTGATGTATATCCCGAACCTTGCGGAGTTATCAATTTTCATGGGCGCATTTGTAGGAGCATGCGTGGGTTTCTTATGGTACAACGCTTACCCGGCACAGGTTTTCATGGGCGATACGGGAAGTCTTGCATTAGGCGGCATCATCGCTTCACTTGCAATTATTGTTAGAAAAGAATTACTGATCCCGATTTTTTGTGGTGTGTTCTTAATTGAAAATCTAAGTGTGATCGCACAGGTCGCTTACTTCAAATATACCCGGCGAAAGTATGGAGAAGGGCGGCGCATTTTGCTGATGAGTCCTATTCATCATCATTACCAGAAAAAAGGTTTTCATGAAAGTAAGATCGCTGTAAGGTTCTGGATCGTAACGGTGTTGTGTGTGATATTCTCAATTATTACATTGAAAATAAGATAGGTTATGGTTCAGAGGTTAGTGATTTTAGGAAGCGGGGAGAGTGGCATTGGTGCTGCATTGTTAGGAAAACAAAAAGGATACGATGTATTTGTAAGTGATGCAGGTTCGATCAAGCCGCACTACAAACAGGAGCTCATTGATAACGCTGTTGAATTTGAAGAGGGAAGTCACTCTGAAGAAAAGATTTTGAATGCGGATGAAGTGATAAAGAGCCCGGGCATTCCTGAAAAGAATGAGATGGTGAAAAAAATAAGAGCGAAAGAAATACCAGTGATCAGTGAGATAGAATTCGCCTACCGGTTTAAAGGTGATAGTAAAATAATAGCGATAACCGGCAGCAATGGTAAGAGTACTACAACAGCGCTTACTTACCATATCTGCAAAACGGGAGGAATTGATTGTGCACTGGTAGGAAATATAGGTTACTCATTTGCCAAACAGGTGGCGGAAGATCCAAAGCCTTTGTATGTGGCAGAAATAAGTTCTTTCCAGCTGGATGATATTAAAACTTTCAGACCTGATGTAGCTGTGCTGCTGAATATTACGGAAGATCACTTAGACCGCTACGATTACAAGTTTGAAAATTATATAAACAGCAAATTCAAGATAGTAGAAAACCAAACTGCGAGTGATTATTTCATTTATTGTGAAGATGATGAAGTGATCATGAACAAACTAAAAACCATAACTGTACACTCTAACCCACTGCCATTTTCTATGAGAAATGAAGTAAAAACCGGAGCCCAGATCAAACAGGAGCAAATGATGATAAGACTGCAGGAAGACAGGATAACGATGAGCATTTATGATTTTGCTCTTAAAGGAAAACACAACCAGTATAACACGATGGCCGCAGGAATTGCAGCCGCGACTATTGGTATCAGGAAGGAAAAAATAAGGGACGCGGTTAAAACTTTTTCCAGTCTTGAGCATCGAATGGAACCAGTCGCCACAATACGCGGTGTTGAATTTATTAATGACAGTAAGGCCACGAATGTTAACAGCACGTGGTATGCATTGGAAAGTATGGACAAACCGGTGGTATTAATTATGGGTGGAACTGATAAGGGAAATGACTATTCGCTGATCAAAGATCTGATTGGTGAAAAAGTAAAAGCGATCGTTTGCCTGGGTGTGGAAAATGAAAAAATACACGATGCATTCAGGGATAAGGTAAAAGTGATTGTTGATACGAAGTCTGCGAGTGAGGCAGTGATCGCGGCTTTTCAATTAGCACAGAAAGGCGATACGGTTTTATTGAGCCCTGCCTGTGCCAGCTTCGATCTCTTTAAAAATTACGAAGACCGGGGACAACAATTTAAACATGCAGTTAAAGATCTGTAAGAAAATAAATGATCAACGAATTTATCAATAGAACAACTCAGCAGGCACAGGCTATTACCAATGTGCGTGGCGGTCTTTTGAAAAAAACAAAAGGAGACCAGTTTATCTGGGGAATTGTGATCATGCTCGCGCTTACATCTTTATTAGTGGTTTATAGTGCAACCGGTTCACTGGCTTATAAAATGTACCGGGGGAATACAGAAGTGTATTTATTTAAACAATTGTCATTCATTATTCTCGGGATACTTGTGATCTATTTTTTACATCGCATCAATTATACACTGTATTCGAGAGTTGCGCAGATCATATTTATCATTTCCATCCCATTGTTATTATACACGCTTTTATTTGGAGCGAAAATAAATGACGGAAGCCGCTGGATAAAATTACCAGTCATTAACATGACGATCCAGACCAGTGACCTGGCAAAGCTTGCTTTATTTATGTATGTATCCCGGCAGTTAAGCCGTAAGCAGGAAATTATAAAAGATTTTAAAAAAGGTTTTTTGCCTGTTATCGTACCGGTACTGGCGACCTGCGCTTTAATTATGCCCGCTAACTTATCGAATGCATTATTAACCGGCGCCACATCATTGCTGTTATTGTTTATTGGAAGAGTAAGTGTTAAACATATTTTACTCGTAGTTGCTATCGCATTAATTCCTATTGCATTTATTGTAGGAGTAGCTGTTGTAACCCATGATAAATCACAGGCTGCTACTGAAACGGTAAAGCCTGCTTTAGGCGAAAAGTTTAAGGGAATGGGTCGTTTTGGAACATGGGTAAAACGTGTCCAGGATTTTATGTATGCCAAAGCAGATGAAACACCTTACCAGGTACAACAGGCGAAAATGGCAATTGCTAACGGTGGAATTTTCTTTGGACGTGGCCCCGGAAATAGTTTGCAACGAAATTATTTGCCGCAGGCTTACAACGATTTTATTTATAGTATTATCATCGAAGAATACGGTTTGCTTGGTGGTGCATTCATCATATTTATTTACCTCGTTTTTCTCTTTCGGTGCATACGGATATTCAGAAGGTGTCCTTATGCGTTCGGCGCCTTCCTGGCGCTGGGATTAAGTTTCACACTTGTGATCCAGGCCGTTGCTAACATGGCAGTAAATGTAAACATCGTACCCGTAACAGGGGTCACGCTTCCGCTCGTAAGTATGGGCGGAAGTTCATTCCTGTTTACCTGTGCTGCCATCGGAATTATTTTAAGTGTCGCCAGGAACGTAGAACAAATGGAGGGAAAGGAAGAAATAGTGGTGGTTGATAATCAGCCAATAGATCCGGTTGATGATGTGAAAGTTTTGTTGAATAAAAAGTCATTGGTCAGTAAGCCAGCGGTCATTTAAAGAGTACTGCTTAATGACAAAAGGCAAAAAGGAGTTTTGAAATGAAGCGAATAATAATAGCAGGTGGCGGAACCGGCGGACATATTTTTCCGGCGGTTGCAATTGCCAATGCGATAAAACATACAAGGCCCGAAATACAAATATTGTTCGTAGGAGCGAAGGGAAGAATGGAAATGGAAAAAGTACCGCAGGCAGGATATGAGATTAAGGGATTAGACATCGCAGGTTTCGACAGAAGTTCTTTGATAAAAAATTTTGCTTTGCCTTATAAACTCATCAAAAGTTTCTGGCAGGTGAGAAATATTTTTAAAACTTTTAAACCAGATGCGGTTATCGGTGTTGGTGGATATTCGAGCTTCCCGGTTTTGAAGTTTGCGCAGGCGAAAGGAATTTATTCTTTCATTCATGAATCAAATTCTTTTGCAGGTAAAAGCAATATGATGCTGGGAAAAAGTGCAACTAAGGTTTTTGTTGCCACGGACGGAATGGAAAGATTTTTTCCCGCTGCGAAGTTGATGGTAACAGGAAACCCGGTTCGTAAAAATATTTTAAATACAACAATTGGTCAGCCTGAAGCACTGCAGCATTTTGGATTAGAACCCGGGAAGAAAACCATCCTTGCAGTGGGCGGAAGTTTAGGAGCCAGGAGTATAAATGAAGCATTAGCAGAAGGCTTAAACAGGATAATAGAAAATGATCTGCAACTGATCTGGCAAACAGGAAAAACGACAGCAGAAAAATTTATGGCTGTGGGCAAAGACAGGAAAGGGATTTGGGTCGATGCATTTATTAATGAAATGGAAGATGCTTATATGGCAGCAGATGTAGTGATATCGAGAGCAGGGGCTATGGCAGTGAGCGAATTATGTGTGGTGAAGAAGCCAGTAATATTTGTGCCTTACCCTTTAGCAGCAGAAGATCACCAGACTGTGAATGCAAAACATCTTGCTGATAAAAGAGCGGCACTGATGATAAAAGACAGCGATGCGAAAGATCAGTTGGTGAATAAAGTGATTGAACTGGCGAAAAATGACACGTTGCAAAATGATTTAAAACAAAATATTGGTTCGCTGTCTGTAACAGATGCAGACCAGCGTATCGCTAAAGAAATATTGAAAACAATCAGTGAATAGATTAGATAACATACAGAATATTTATTTCATCGGTATTGGCGGTATCGGTATGAGTGCGCTTGCCCGTTACTTTCATGCGAAAGGTGTGAAGGTGAGCGGTTACGACCGTACACGAACGCCTTTAACGATCGAACTGGAAGAATCAGGAATTGTTGTTCACTATGATGAAAACCTGGATGAGATAGCAAAGGAAGCAAACATTGTTGTTTATACACCAGCAGTTCCGGCTGATCACTTAGAACTGGTGTACTACAGGGAACATAATTATGAAGTGGTAAAACGCAGCGACATATTGCAGATCATAACTGAAAGTGCATTTAACATTTGTGTTGGTGGTACGCATGGAAAAACCACAACCACTTCAATGATCGCTCATATTCTGCGTCACAGCGAATATGGCTGCAATGCATTTCTTGGTGGCATCTCCGCTAATTACAATACCAATTTCTGGAGCAGTAAGAATAATGTTTGTGTTGTTGAAGCCGATGAATATGACAGAAGCTTTTTAAAACTTGTTCCTGATATAGCTGTGATAACGGCGATGGATCCTGATCATCTTGATATTTATGGAACGGCTGAAGAGGTAGAGAAAGCTTTTATCCAGTTCACTCAAAAAGTAAAACCGGGTGGTTGCCTTATTAGTAAATACGGGTTGAAGCGTGCATCTGAATTAAATGCGACATATCATTATACCTATGCCTTTAAGGATGATACAGCCGATGTGAGAGCAGCCAATATCCGGGTAAACAATGGCTCTTATACGTATGATATAAGAGGTAAGGGGTGGACGTTGACAAACGTTGTATTGAATATGGGTGGATTACACAATATTGAAAATTCAATCGCAGCCATTACCGTAGCCAAACATTTGAAGATCGAAGATGAAAAGATAAAAGCTGCTGTTGAATCATTTAAAGGAGTAAAAAGAAGATTTGAATATCATATCAAAAATGAAAACCAAATATTAATCGATGATTATGCACATCATCCTGAAGAATTGAAAGCATTAATATCCGGTGTAAGAAGTTTGTTTGCTGATAAAAAATGTACGGTGATATTTCAACCGCATTTATATAGTCGCACGAATGACCTGGCTGATGGGTTTGCGGAAAGTTTAGATATGGCAGACGAAGTAATACTGTTACCTATATATCCCGCGAGAGAACTTCCTATGCCCGGAGTAAGCAGCGGGATGATTACAGACAGGATGAAGCTTAAAAATAAAAGACTACTGACGAAGGAAGAAATGAAGAACTGGGTAAAAGAAGAGAAACCATCATTGATTGTAATGGCAGGCGCTGGTGATATAGACGCACTGGTGCTGCCTGTAAAAGAAATATTAGAAGACTAGCCGCTTATGTGGAAAAGACGATTCGTAACTGCTGCATGGTGCCTGCTGGGCGCCGGAGCCATAGTGCTTCTTGCTGCTGCTATGCAGAGAAAGGATCGTCGTGTATGCACCAATGTTAAGATAGAAATCAACGGAATAGACAATCATGTTTTTGTAGATGAGAATGAACTGCTTGCAGAAATGAATAAGAATGGAATATTGGCTGGAAAGCAATTGGCTCAGATTCCTTTGCGAACATTAGAAGCACGCCTCGAACAAAATATCTGGATAAAAGATGCGCAGTTATACTTTGATAACAATAACGAACTGCATGCAGAGATCAGGGAAAGAGAACCATTGGCAAGGATTTTTTCTACTGATGGAAATTCTTTTTATATCGATAGTAATGCAATGAGATTACCATTAAGTACAAGTTATTCAGCGTCTGTGCCCATGTTCACTTCTTTTCCTTCTTCCCGGAAAGTTTTATCTGCCCCGGATAGTGCGGTTTTGCAGGATGTGAAAAAGATAGCGTTAATAATAGCTTCTGATTCTTTCTGGATGGCACAGGTTGCACAAATAGATATTACACCTGAGAGAAAGTACGAGATGATCCCGGTGATAGGGAACCAGGTTATCAAACTGGGTAGTGCTGATGAGGTGCAAGGAAAATTTAAAAGGTTATTTAGTTTTTATAAAAATGTATGGACAAAGACAGGTTTTGAAAAATACAGTGTGATTAACGCCGAATATGCAAACCAGATTGTAGCAGTAAGAAGAGAGGATATACAACCTGTTACTGATTCATTAAAGGCAAGAAATATCTTTCTTAATAATATCGGGAAATCAGGAGATGTATTAAAAGATAGTTTGGCAGGAATGGAAACTCCTGTTGCACTCGTTACTAAAAAGATCAATTATGGGAGTTTGAATAAACCAGTGGTGAAAGAAGAAAAGAAACCTGTTGAGATGAAGACAAGCATTGACGATAGAATGAAAATAGGGGCGAAAAGTAAAAGTGGAAATCAGCCAAAGGCAGTAATGCCGAAGTTGCATTAAGTAACCCCGGAGATGCAGGATGCTAAAAGACATTGCGACTCAGCGGTTACAAAAATTATTAAACCGATGCCGATGATAACAAAAAAAAGAACAACCAAAAACAAACTTAAAAAAGTAAAAATCATTTGGACCAGTAATAATGATCCATTGGCAAGACATCAAACCCGCAAACAACTAAAACACATACTATGAATGAAAACGAAGCACCGATCATTGTTGGCCTTGATATAGGCACAACCAAGATTGCTGCCATCGCCGGCCGGAAAAATGAGTACGGCAAACTGGAGATACTTGGATTTGGCCGCGCCAACAGTAATGGCGTACAACATGGCCAGGTTCTGAATATCGACCAGACAATAAAGGCGATACAGCAGGCGCTGCTCAACTGCTATGAAAGCAATCCTGACCTTGAAATTAATGAAGTGTATGTCGGTATTGCCGGTCATCACATCAAAAGTTTACAGACCCGCGGCGATATGGTTCGCCAGGATCCTGATAACGAGATCAAGCGTTGGGAAATTGATCAGTTGATTGAGAACCAGCGTAAGACTTTTATTCCTGCAGGCGACCAGATCATCGATGTGATCCCTCAGGATTTTCATGTAGATAATTTTCAAAACATTAAAGATCCGGTTGGATATAATGGTGTGAAAGTAGGAGCGAACTTTCATATCATCACCGGGGACCGTAATGCTATCCGCAACATTAACCGTGCGGTGGAAAGAAGTACGCTAAAAACTAAGGACCTTGTATTGCAACCGCTGGCCTCTGCTGCTGCTGTAATGGGTGATGTGGATATGGAAGCAGGCGTGGCCATCCTGGATATTGGTGGCGGTACATCGGACCTGGCAGTTTTTTACGAAGGAATTTTAAAACATACTGCAGTAATTCCTTTCGGTGGTGAAAATATTACAAACGATATCCGCATGGGTCTCGGCGTTTTAAAGAGCCAGGCAGAAGCGATGAAAGTGCAGTTTGGTAGCGCCTTATCGGATGAAGCAAAAGGTAATGCATTCATTACTATCCCCGGATTGAAAGGGATGCCGGCAAAAGAGATCAGTGTAAAAAATCTGGCCAATATTATACAGGCGAGAATGAGTGAGATACTTGATTTTGTTACTTATCACCTGAAGCAGGTTGGTTTAGATAACCGTGCTTTGAATGGTGGCGTAATACTCACTGGTGGCGGTTCCCAGTTAAAGCACCTGATACAGTTAACAGAAAATGTAACAGGTTTGAATGCACGGATCGGTAATCCTAACGAGCACCTCGCCGCTAATCATATTGATGAGTACAAAAAGCCCATGTATTCAACTTGTATAGGTTTAATTA
>JAQBNK010000100.1 GCA_028288595.1 Chitinophagaceae bacterium | reverse complement strand
AAATTAAATGAGCCAGCAATAATGCTGGCTCATAATTTTTTATTCTATATATTAAGTGGAAAACGATCAAACACCAGGATCTTCCAAAGATTCTGAAACAGCGAAATTGAAAAATGCCTCAAAAGGCAAATCCCCAAAGCGCAAGCGAAAAGCAGTTTACCTTGATGAAGAAACAATAAAGCTTCTGGAAACAGTAAAAGCGATCTCCTCTTATACAAAAACACAAGACACCGTAATTCTCAAACGCGCTCTTAAATATGTTTTGTATTACAAGCAGGATCTGAATGACACTTTTGAAAAACCGGCCACCTTAAAGGACCTTGAGAAGAACAATAAAAAGCATATCGGCAAACTCAATGCCGCTTTTGAGATCTTCCAGTCAGAAACCTTTCAAAACAATCAATTTGTAATCCAGCACCTAAAACAGCTTTTGGAACATATTGCAAAGAATTAAGCAGAGGTCAAACCTAACGATAATAGCTGTTTAATCTCCTGCCAAGGGGGTTCTCCTCTTATCTAAAAAATGGTAATTAAGTCCTAAACTGATTTCAAACATTCCTACTCCCGATATATATGTTTTCTTCTCAAAATTCGGGAAGTAATTGTAACAAGTAAAAATGTCTGTCCGGCTACCAATTCCCATAAATGGAAATACCTCTTTCCATCCAAACCCATACAGGTATTCGCTTTTTTTGGTTTTATCCTGCCTTTCAATTTCAAATTGCTGAACATAGATGGCCAGCCGGTTAACAGCCGTGGAATTGGGCTTAAACAGCTCCACAACTAACCTTGGCCTAATAACGCCTGTTTGAATCCGCGCATCTGCCTGGTTACGAAGATTTTTTGAAGGTCCAGATAGAAAGGAGCCTGCCACTGAAAACTGCATGAAGGAGAAGGGTTGCCAGTTTATTCCTAAGAGTATATTTCCCGCTCCGCCCTTTTTAGCTCCCATCCAACTATAAACATATTCATTCATTATAGAAAGCTGCCTTACCCTTACAAAATTTAAACGCAGGCGCAGGTTATTGCTCTTTACACCTTTTTCTTCAGCGTAAAAAGTATACAGATAGCTGGCACTTGCAAGTTTCCGTTGCGGCCGAAGGTGGAAAGTAGCGTAGCTGCCTTTTCTGACCTGGTCCCCGCCGGAAGGGTCGATGGAATCTTTTTCGACATATCGAAGTGTATAGGTAGATGATAGCACTGAATCAGAAGCCGTAGCGTTTGCAACCCGCAGCTTTCCTTTTGTATAAAACACAACCAGCGAGTCTTCTCCCCACATTAGGCGCCTTCTGCCAAAAAGATATTTTCTGTACAGGTAATCGCTAGTGTAATATTCATCGCTTTTTATGTCGTCCCTAATGTCTACCATGTAACTGGCGCTTATATCACCCAACTCTCCTATAAAAAAAACGTTGCCGTCCTCCTTCACAGCGAGTTCTGGCCTTCTAATAAAGGAAAGTACCACATCTTTCCGCGCAGACAGGTTGATGCCATCCCCGATAGCAAGCCCGACCTTGACGGTTGAAGGCGTGTCAACCATAAAGGATTGGTCATTTTTGCCGTAGGTGATTTGGCTGTAAAGCTTTTCATTGCTTACCGACCAGGTATAAGAAAATCGTTCTTTGGGTGAATCGGGATCAATTGCGATAGCTTCCAGTCTGATAGTGTCTTGTACAGGAAGAAAGATAGTGTCTGTTACCCACCGGGAGGTTTTGCCTTCAATTTTAATCTCCGCTTTGGGCGGCTCGTTTATTTCGATGCAGACTTGTTTCAATGCAAATATTAACTCCTCCTTATACGTTGCCGAAGGGAGACTGATAAAGGCGCTGGTACTTCTGTAGTTTTTTAAAACAGGTATATCTTTAATGCCTGGCTCAGCTGATTTATCAACTTCGTACATAGTGAATTGATATTCTATCACTGTATTAAAAGGATGGCTTTTAATAATGAGAAATTTATCATAATTAAGCAGGTAATTTGCAATTTCGGCATCATGAATTTCTCTGGCTTTGCTGTCATTTACGCCTGTTTGCCCACGATCCCAGTAGCCAAAAGCATCCATTATTTTTCCGCTGACGGTTTTGTTTTCATCGAGGGCGTTCAGGCTCATGACTCTTCCATAGACAGGTTGTTGTTCTTTGTCAGAGTAGGTCAAATCCTTAAGGTAATTCTCAATAAACGGAATAGCAGGAGAAGCACCCGGATCATCAACATAATACAAAAGTTTTTTCGGTGTTTTTTTCAGGCTGTCTGGCTGGGCATTACCCACAAAAACAGTAAAGAGCAGCAACCATAAAAAGATCAGGCTCCTATGCATCTGGCTATATTCGCTATCAATTGGTCTTTTTCTTTGTCTGCGGTAGCTTGTACCATCTTTTCCAGCTGCTTTTCCAGCATCTGCCTGTTGGTGCCCAGGGAATGCGTAGGAGGCAAAGGCTCGGCGGATTCACAGCACAAGTGGTGGTTTATAAAGACCTGAGCCTTTCCACCCAAATAGCGGCAGCGGTTGTCAAAGTTTTCAATTCCTTTTTCGTCATAAACGATGGATATCTCATAGGTTGGATTTGAAAAAGTCTGCTTAAGGCCGGTTTTCTTTTGCAACGCCTGTACCCAGGTTGATTCTTTTATATTGATAAAAAAGGTTTGCTGTGTTTTTACAGGCGGTGTTTTCCTGCTTTTTAAAATGAACTGCTCAAAGGTGGAAGAATTGAGCGCCCGGAAAGCGGTATTGGAAGTATATTCGGGATGTGCATAATAAAGCGTGGTTTTTATTCCTTCCAAAGTATCCAAGGCGATAGTAAAATTGCCATCATTGCCCGTAGGGGCTACCGCCCGAATTGTATCCGATTTAAGTATGATGTAGGCAGTAGCATTGGATAGAGGCTCACCCTTCTCATTGATGATTTGCCCCTGGAAGAAAAAGTGTTTGTTTACCGGCTCCGGGTTATTTTTTAAATAACTCAAGACTATAACAAGGACGCCAGTACTCCACACCAATATGGGAGTCAAGCTGAGCATAAATACTTTTCTTTTCTGGGTCAGGGTGTTAAAGAACCTTTTATTGATGGTATCACTGAACATCCCATAAAGAAACAAAAATAAAATCCCGACAAAGCCTGAATATTTGCCAATGGCTTGGACGAGATCAGCAGAAAATGCTATCAAAAACATCGTGTAAAGTCTTATTCGTGCTAAGATACGAATTTATTAAATGTATCGAATCTTAAGATTAATTGTAACACTATAACGGGCAGGAATTAATTGCCTTTTTTTAGTATACATAGTCCACTCCGCCTGAAACAGGATGAAACAAATAAATATTTTTTCTATATTCGTAATTAGCAAAAAATTCCACTAAAAAATTTAAAATGCTTGTTTGCTTGATGTAACAGATATGATACGCAAGCCCGGATTAAGTAAGATAAGTTTAACACATATTATAAGAATGTTAAGTCTCAAAACGATTACACTGGGCGATTTTAAATTAGAACCACCAAGTTATTATTTAAATCCTAAAGAAGAAACGTTGATAAATGGACTATTAGAACTTTTCTCTTTGGACGAGGTAACAAAGTTTAATAGTAATTGCAAATTAAGTACACGGGATGAAG
>JAQBNK010000080.1 GCA_028288595.1 Chitinophagaceae bacterium | reverse complement strand
CCCTCAGCGGTTTTAGTTCAGTTGCGCTTCATGGCGTTAACGAACACTTTGCAGACTCTTCTCATATCGTTCCCATTTATGCGACTTCAACCTTTACTTTCGAAAATGTACAGGAAGGAATGGATCGCTTTTCGGGTAAGCAACAGGGATATGTTTATTCAAGATGGGGCAACCCGACTTTTACCGTAGCAGAAGAAACTATTGCTGCCCTCGAAAGTTTTGGATTGAAAAATGAGGAGGGATCACCTTTGCTTTTAAAAGCCATTTTGCATGCCAGTGGCCAGGCCGCTATGTCTACTGTTTTCTTTTCTGCTTTAAAAACCGGCGATGCAGTACTTACTCAATATTCTTTATATGGAGGGATTGAAGAATTATTGTTGAAAGTGCTGGCACAAAACGGGATCGAAACTATTATCATTGACTTACGAAAACCAGACGAAGTAGAGAAAGCATTTGCTTCACATAAAAATATTAAACTTGTTCATATTGAAACACCTTCAAATCCAACTAACCAGTGCGTAGATATAGCGTTGATCACTTCTATCGCTAAGAAAAACAATGCACAGGTTTCAGTTGATAATACTTTCGCCACACCTTACCTGCAACAACCTTTTAAATATGGAGTTGATTTTGTCTTTCATTCAACCACAAAATTCTTAAATGGTCATGGCACTGCTATCGGCGGTGTATTACTTGGAAGAGATATTGAGTTTATGACGACGAAAGCCACCAAATGGCACAGGCTGCTGGGTGGTAATAGTAATCCTTTCGATGCTTTTTTACTGATACAGGGAATGAAAACCCTGGAGCTTCGCATGGACCGCCACTGTGCCAATGCATTAAAGGTGGCTGAATATTTAGAAAAACATTCAGCTGTAGAAAAAGTAAATTTTGCAGGTCTTCCTTCACATCCTGATCATGCGATCGCTATAAAGCAAATGAAAGCAGCAGGTGCCTGTATGAGTTTTGAATTGAAAGGTGGCATTGAAGCAGGGAAAAAATTTATTGATAAACTGCGGATGTGCATTCGGGCCGTTTCTCTCGGAACATTGGATACGCTGGTTTCTCATCCTGCTTCTATGTCGCACCACAGCATTCCCAAATCAGAAAGAGAAAAATATGGAATTACAGACGGCTTAATAAGAATGAGTGTAGGGATTGAAAATATTGAGGATCTTTTGAATGACCTGGAACAGGCTTTGTCATGAAAAGAAAAATAGCAATTGTTGGTGCCGGAATATCAGGCTTATCCGTAGCCTGGCAACTGGATAAAAAAAAGTATGATATCATTATTTTATCGAAAGCATTTTCACCTGATATTACTTCCGACAAAGCCGCTGCATTCTGGTTCCCTTATCATGTAAGAAATGATAGCAGGGGAATTGAATGGGCGAAGACCAGTTACGATTTTTTCAGATCGCTTGCAGCCGTTGAAGGAGCCGGTATTAGTATGGTCCCGATAATTAAAGCAATACCGCCAGGTACAATTGATGAAGAACATTGGGTTGATTTTATTCCTGAAGGCATAGTATCAAAAATTCTTCCTTCAGCATTACCGAATGGTTATTCCGAAGGTTATTCCGCTGTAGTTCCATTGATGGAAACACAAGTATTTCTTCCCTGGTTACAGGAACAACTAAACTCTAAAGGCGTTCAGTTCAAACAAAAAGAAATCACAGACCTTAAGAGTATCAGTGATGAATATGATGCTGTAATTAATTGTTCCGGGCTTGGATCGAAAAATTTATGTAATGATGAAACGATATTCCCGGTAAGAGGACAAGTAGTTTTACTTGAGCCAGGATATCCTGAACATATTTTTCTTGATAATCATCTGCCCTGTTATATTGTTCCAAGAAAAGATGCCACAATTATTGGAGGAACCTATGAGGAAAATATTTCAGAAGCTGTTACAGTAGAAACTACTTTAGAAACAGTTCTGCAAAAAGCGTTTTCAGTTGATGAAAAGCTGAGAACAAGAAAAGTAATCGGGAGCTGGGCGGGTTTGCGCCCGTTCAGAAATAAGGTCAGGCTGGAAAGAGAAGAGGGCGGTAACATCATTCATAATTATGGCCATGGAGGAAGTGGTTTCACATTATCATTTGGCTGTGCTGCTGAAGTGGCACGGCTCGTAGAAAAATATTTAATTGTATGAGTATTACTCTCAGGAAGGCCGAACGCAAAGACTGCAAAAGATTACTTGAATTAATTTATGAACTGGCAGTTTATGAAAAAGCGCCTGACCAGGTTACAGTGTCACTCGAACATTTTGAAGATAGCGGCTTTGGCGATTCACCGGTATGGTGGTCGCTCGTGGCAGAAGAGAATGATCAAATACTCGGATTTGTACTTTATTATATTCGCTATTCTACATGGAACGGCCAGCGTATGTACCTGGAAGATTTTATTGTAACTAAAGAAAGCCGCGGCCGTGGAATTGGCAGATTATTATTTGATGCATTGATAGAAGAAGCAAAACGTAAAAAGTTTAAAGCAATCGTTTGGCAGGTACTGGACTGGAACAAACCAGCTATTGAATTTTACAAAAAGTATAATACCGTGTTTGATGGCGAGTGGGTGAATTGCACTTTAGAAGTTGGCAGGGAATAGTTGTGGGGTTGGCAAAAAAAGTTGGCGGTTGGTAGTTGGCGGTTGGTAGTTGGCAGTTTGGTAGTTGGCAAAGAAAAGACACAAAATATCATTAATATTTATTCATAAAAATATTGGTTGAGAAGGTGAGATCAAAATAGCTCTGGGCTTTTGCCAACTGCCAACCGTCAACCGCCATCCGCCAACTACCCCTGATTTCATTTTCAAATTTTAAATAACTATTTTTTCATTTCAATCCATGAAATGAAATTAATCGTTACAGGTGCCACAGGAACTGCAGGCTCGGAAGTAATAAGGCAGGCGATTGCAGACGACGGGGTAGAAAAAGTAACAGCAATTGCCAGAAGGCCTTTAACTATCGCACATCCCAAACTTGATGTTATTCTTCATCATGATTTCCTCGATTATTCGAACCTGGAGGAAGTTTTTTCTTCACACGATGCGTGTGCCTGGTGCCTGGGTATTTCGCAATCACAGGTGAGTAAGCAGGAGTACCAGGCCATCACACATGATTATACCATTGCCGCTGCACATGCATTATTAAAATCAAATCCTTCAATTCGATTTTTATTTTTAAGCGGACAAGGTGCAGATGTGTCTGAAAAAAGCAGGATGATCTTTTCAAGAATAAAAGGAAAGACAGAAAATGCGCTCAGAAAAATAGGATTGAAACATCTTTATATTGTAAGGCCCGGCGGAATAAAACCACGTCATGCGAATAATAAAATGGCGCTTGTAAATAAATTGATGATACCATTCTTTCCCATATTGGAGTTATTATTTCCTGGCATGGTGATATCATCTGCGCAATTGGCAAAAGCCATCATAAAGATATTGTTGCACCAGGGAACGCAGGTGGTATATGAAAACAATGAATTAAAAAAGCTGGTTCAAAATTGAACCAGCTTTTCTTTATATAAACTTTTCTTACTTCTTCATTTCTGCATAATACTTATGGAAATAAGGGATCGTCTCAATCCCTTTATAAAAGTTAGCCAGGTCAAATTTTTCATTAGGGCTATGAAGGTTATCGCTATCTAATCCAAAACCAAGAAATACAGTTTTGCAATTCAATTCAGATTCAAATAAAGCTGTGATAGGAATACTGCCGCCACCACGAACGGGGATCGGCGTTTTACCAAAAGCTGTTTCAATTGCTTTGGATGCGGCTCTATATTCGATGCTGTCAACAGGCGTCATGTACGGATCACCGCCATGCAGATCAACACATTTAACAGTAACGTAAGGCGGCGCCATCTTTTCAAAATGATCCATCACCAGTTTCGTCATTTTTTCACTCTTTTGATTTGGAACGAGCCGGCAACTTATTTTAGCAGTTGCTTTCGAAGGAAGCACGGTTTTAGCACCTTCACCAATGTATCCGCCCCAGATACCATTCACTTCCAATGTTGGCCGAATGCCGGTTCTTTCATTTGTTGAATATCCTTTTTCACCCCATAGTTCTTTAACACCGAGATCATTTTTAAATTCCGCTTCATTATAAGGACGCTTAGCCATTTCCTTACGCTCTTCAGGAGTAGATTCAACTATATCATCATAAAAACCCGGAATAGTGATGTGATTATTTTCATCATGCATAGAAGCAATGATCTTTGCAAGGATCGTTGCAGGGTTTGCGACAGCACCACCGTACACACCACTATGCAGATCACGGTTAGGGCCTGTTACTTCTACTTCAATATAAACCAATCCTCTTACGCCGACATCGATGCTCGGAGTATCAAGACTAAGCATAGACGTATCACTGATTAATATTACATCTGCTTTTAAAAGATCCTTATGTCCTTTTACGAAGTCAGCCAGATTTTTAGAACCCACTTCCTCTTCACCTTCAATCAAAAATTTAATATTAACAGGAAGAGAGTTTGTTTTAGTCATAGTTTCCAGGGCCTTCACATGCATGTAGAATTGTCCCTTATCATCAGCGCTGCCTCTTGCATATAATTTTCCTTCTTTAATTACCGGTTCGAAAGGTCCGCTGTGCCACAGCTCCAACGGGTCTGGCGGTTGAACATCGTAGTGACCGTAAACCAATACCGTTGGATGGGAAGGATTTGTTTTCTTTTCTGCAAAAACTAAAGGATGGCCACCGGTTTGATAAATCTCAACTGTTTCCGCACCTGCTTCCTGCAAACGTTGTTTTACTTTTTCCGCGCAGCGGATCATATCTTCTTTATGTTCGCTTCGTGCACTTACGCTGGGAATACGCAGCAGTTCTAATAACTCTTCTAAAAAGCGGTCCTTATTTTGTTGCTGGTAATCGCTCCATTGTTGCATAATATCTTAATTTTAAGTAAACTGAGGAAGCGAATTTAGCGTTTATTCAAAAGGAGGAAAAATTATGAAAAAAATTACGATGGCCCTTATTGCTGTTTCCCTTTTTACGGCTTGCAAAAAACATAGCTCCACTACAGTGGAAACTGATTTTCTTCCATTAACGACCGGCAATAACTGGACATACCAGATTGCGGGAGCTAATAGTTTTACGTTAACTATTACCAACAAGGATACTGTAATCAACGGGAGAAATTATAAAGTGGCCACCAACACTGCCGGGTCTAATGTTTACCAGATCAAAAACGGCACAGACTATTATCGTTTTAGTGCCATGCCCGGCCTTGCCCCCAATGGTATTGAAGAACTTTACCTGAAGGAAGGAACCGTGAATGGTGCATGGAGTAATACCGTAGCCGTTAATGTTCCCGGGATGGGTAATATAAATGTTACCCTTAAATATTCAATTGCAGAAACCGGTATTTCTAAAACAGTACTAGGAAAAACTTATAATGATGTAATTCATGTTAAGTTAGATGTATCTACAACCGTAGTAATTAACCTGAACCTGGGAAGCGGAGACTTCTATTATTCTAAAGGTGTGGGCATGATCAATTCTTTTGTAACGATAACGGTACCGGGGCAGCCTCCTTCAACACAGCAAACAGACCTGGTTAATTACCAGCTAAAATAACAGGTTCATGAATTGTATGTTTCTCGTTTGATACAACATTCTTTAACGTGAATGGTATTCTTTCTTTGAACCGGTGTTGCCTCACTGGACATTCTTCTTTAATGCAAATAGGGCAACTGATAGGAAGACAACCGTCTGTATGAACGAACATTTCAATTACATCACCAAACTCTTCTTTGATCACGCGGCTTAGTTCGTCAACTTCCTTATGAGCCTCATGAATGTTATGATACCACGGCACAGTTAAATGACAATCGACATGCAAACGGCTGCCATATTTTATTACACGAAGATTATGAAGGTCGATCCAGTTAACCCGCCGGTGCGTATTTAATAATGCGACCATCCGTTTAAGCAATTCCATATCAGCTTCGTCCATAATTCCGGCCACAGAACTTCTTACAATTGTATACCCATTGTAAATAATAAACAGCCCCATAATCAATGCAATCGCTTTATCAAGCCAGTATAAACCAGAAGCCAGCATAATAATCAGCCCTGCAATAATTGCAAGAGTAGAATAAGTGTCTGTCTGCAAATGTTTACCACTCGCCTGCAATGCCAGCGAGTTATTTTGTTTCCCTTTTTTTAAACAGATGGTTCCGGCGATATAATTAATAATAGCTGTTGCGGCAACGAGGTATAGACCGCTGTCCAGTTTTTGAATCGGGTTATTATCAATAAAATTTTTAATTGCTTCATAAAATATCAATGCGCCTGCGCCTACGATCATAATACCTTCGGCAGCCGCAGAAATAAATTCAGCTTTCCCGTGCCCGTAAGGATGCTCTGTATCTTTCGGCTTTGCTGCTACGTATAAACTATAAACACCAATAAAACCTGCTACAACATTTACTATACTTTCCAGTGCATCGGTTAGTATGGCAAGTGAGTGTGTAAGAAAATATGCCGCGGCTTTACAAATGAATAATGCTACAGATAATGCAGTGATCCATTTTTGAAGTGACAGGTTTTTTTGCGCAGAATTCAAGTGTGTGGTTTTTTCAAAGGTATGGAAAGGCGGAAAGTAAATACGGGTAAGGCAATAGTATAAGTATGTATAGTATATAGGAGTATATAACGTACCTATATACTGCAAAAGACTATGCTTATATTAAAGTATATGGCAGATAATTTGATGCATACAATTGTTAACCCATTTCATTATCAAAAAAAATTCTTATGGCAAAATATTCTAAGAAAAGCGGCGAGAAAGTTGAAAAGACCATGCATGAAATGAAGCGTGGCAAACTTAAAAGTGGCCGCAGCGGAAAAAAAGTAAAGAGTCGCAAACAGGCAATCGCCATTGGTCTGTCAGAGGCAAGGAAGGAAGGCGCAAAAGTGCCCAAGAAAAAATCAGCGAAAAAGGCTGCTTCCAAAAAGTCTGCTTTTAAAAAAGGTGCACCTAAAAAAGCCGCGAAGAAGACAGCAAAAAAATCTTCAGGCAGAAAAAGTGCTACAAAAAAAACACCGAAGAAAGCTGCCAAAAAAAGTAGTACCAGGAAATCGACAGCTAAAAAATCTACGGGCAGGAAGAAAAGCAGTAAATAAAAACAAGAGTTGATAACCTTAGCCGGTTGTCAACTCTTATATTTTACAAACCGTAATGATCTACGAGATATATCAATGCGGCCAAATTGATGACACCAAGTTTTACCTCTCTTATATTAACTGCTTCAAAAACATCTGAGGCGGCATGATGAATATCAAAATAACGCTGGCTATCCGGTTGCAATCCCGCCATTGGTGTATTTAAATTTCTGCCGAGAGGGCCAATATCTGTTCCACCACCACCTTTGCTCCATTCATAAACTCCATAGGGTTCAAATAAATATTTCCATGTATTGATCTTATTCCATGCTTCATCGGGAGCGGTTAAACTAAAACCTCTGGGTGTAAAACCGCCTTCATCTGATTCTAATGCAAAAATGTGTTTCTCATTATTTTGTTTAGCTGCCTCAGCGTATTGTCTTCCTCCTCTTGCACCGTTTTCTTCGTTCGCAAAAAGAACAAAATGTATTGTGTGTTTAGGTTGATATCCGGCTGCAACAAAAGCCCGTAAAACTTCTATAGTTCCTACTACACCCGTGCCATCATCATGTGCTCCTTCATTCACATCCCAGCTATCTAAATGCCCGCCGATCGTAATAACTTCACCAGGCTTTTCAGTCCCTTTTAAAACTCCTATTACATTATGACCGATGGTATCAGGCAAAAATTTTCCGTGCGTAACAAGAAGGGCCGTTACAGGTTTTCTTTTATTAAGAAGTGCATCGAGCCACTCAACATCTCTTAGTCCAACAGCGGCTGCGGGTATTTTTGGAAAGCTGTCATTATAAGTCATGGCTCCTGTATGCGGATTATTATCCATGGCATGAGTCATTGATCGTATCAAAACGCCGATTGCCCCATACTTTGCAGCCCGGCTGGCACCTGCACCTCTGTAAACTGAATTCTTACCATAAGCCTGGAATGTCTTAACAAATGTTTCCTCAAATGGCCCATAATAAAAAATGATCTTATTTTTTACCAGGTCTTTCTTCTGCTCAAGCTCGTCAAAAGATCTTACCTCAATAATTTCTGCTTTAACACCTTTATCTCCTGAACCCAGCGAATTACCAAGTGCCAGAATATTTAATTCTTTGGATTGTTTTTTTCCTGAAGCATCAGTATAATAGACAACAGTTTTGTCTTTTCCACCACGCACCCAATGAGGTACCATGCATTCCTGCAGAATCACTTCATTTGCGCCTGCGTTCTTTAAAGCAGCAGCACCCCATTTCTCAGCCTTCACCATTTGGGGAGAACCTGCGAGCCTGCCGCCAATCGTTTTTGTTAACTGGTAAAGATTATTATAGGCAGAACGGCTGTTTAAGATATTATCAGCTATACGCCTGATAAAAAGTGAATCGTTGTTTTGTGCCTGTAATAAAAGAGGGGAGAATAATGAAGCGATCAGTAATTTTTTCATCCGGGATTTTTTTGGTGCCCAAGTTAAGTAAATTGTTGATTGCGGATGAAAGGTTGAATGGTGATCTCATTTGGATAAATGATCGTTATTTTGTTCTATAATTTATAAGTATGCGCATTGGCATTGTTTGTTATCCTACGTTTGGCGGAAGCGGCGTACTGGCTACAGAATTAGGAAAGGCACTGGCTGATAAAGGACACAGTGTTCATTTTATTACTTACCAGCAACCAGTCAGGCTTAATGTTTTTAACGCGAATATTTATTATCATGAGGTAAGGGTTCCTACTTACCCGCTATTTGATTACCCACCTTATGAAGTGGCGCTTGCAAGTATGATGGTAGATGTAATCTTAAATCATGACCTCGATCTTTTGCATGTACACTATGCTATTCCGCATGCATCAGCAGCATATATGGCCAAGCAGATCGTACGCAAACGCGGGAGGGAAATTCCTGTTATCACAACTTTACATGGTACGGATATAACATTGGTTGGACGTGATAAAACTTACGAACCCGTCGTTACTTTTTCCATTAATGAAAGTGATGTGATCACTGCCGTATCAAATAATTTAAGAGAAGAAACATACAAATCATTTCATATAGAGAAAGAGATCGACGTGATTTATAATTTTGTTGATGTTGCACGTTTTAATAAAAAGCCTATCGATGCCTTTAGAAAAGTGATAGCTCCAAACAATGAAAAGATACTGGTACATGCATCTAATTTCAGAAAAGTGAAACGGGTACAGGATGTGATTGAAATATATGCGAGGATAAGAAAAAAGATTCCCGTAAAACTTTTATTAGTGGGAGACGGCCCTGAAAGACCCGCTATTGAAGTGATGGCAAGAGAGATTAGTAAAGATGATGAAATAAGATTTGTTGGTAAACAGGAACAAATGGAGGAGATATTAGCAATCGCTGATCTCTTTCTCCTGCCATCTGAATATGAAAGTTTCGGTCTGGCGGCATTGGAAGCTATGGCAGCACGGGTTCCTGTGATCAGTACAAATGTGGGCGGTTTGCCGGAGATTAATATTCACGGTAAAACCGGTTATATGTCGGCAATAGGAGATGTAGAGTCAATGAGCAACTATGCAGTGAATCTTTTGAAGGATGAAGTGTTATTGGAAGAATTTAAAGAAGCAGCATATCAGCAGGCATGTGTACACGACATTCACAATATTGTACCGCAGTACGAAAAAATCTATAGCCGTTATTGCAGGATGGATTGTGAGGAATAGATAGTTGGCAATACAAACCTGAAGGCTTTGAAATGAAAGAAAATTATAAATAACCAACTATTAAGCTTCTTTACCGCCAACTATCAACCGCCAACTGCCAACTATCAGCGTCCCCTCAACCAGCTTTCCGGGTTTAAATACTGGCTCTTCTCATTTACAACCTGGAACTCGATTTCGCCGCTTTTATTATCGTTTGTTGAAGCTTTACCTACCAGCGTACCCGCCTGAACTTCTTGTCCCTTTGTTACGTTAACTGAACCCAGCCTGCTATACACGGTGATATATTTTCCGTGTCTTATCACTACCACCTGGTATTCGCCAAGATCAAAAATTGAACTTACCGTACCATTAGCTACTGCTTTAACAGATGACCCCGGTGATGTTTCTATCACAATGCCATCATTGCTTTCCTTCAGTTTTGTTCCAGGGACCTCATGTGTTCCGAACGGCCCGGAGATGTAGCCTTTTTCAACAGGCCATGGTAAACGTCCTTTATTACTTTCAAAATTCAATGATGAACTTAAACCTTCAGCAGTAGTTTCAAACGGAGTATAAACACGCTGTGGCCTGTTTGTATTTTCAGTGTTCGCTTTCGGGGGATTATTTTTAGCAACATCATTTCCTGCGGCCGGTTTGTTCTCAGGCTTTTTCCCTTCTGCGGCCAATCGTGCTAAACGATCTCTTTCTTTTTTAGCAGCTTCATCCTGTTCACGACGAATAACAGCCGCGAGGCTTTGTCTCATCTTCACCCTGTTCTTCTCTTCTTCTTTTATTCTTGCTGCTATATTTTTTTCCTGCCCCTTAAGATCTTTTACTACCTGGTCCTTTTCTTTTTTATCCTGTTCAAGAACAGTCAACTGTTTATTCTGTTCCTGGATGTTATTATTTTTTTCTGCTTTAGTGTTGTTCAGGTAGCCTGCTTTCTGTTCCAGTAACTGTTGTGTTTTACGAATATTGGCAACCTGGGTCTCGCGGTATTGACGATAGCTTTTTAAATAGGCAATGCGTTTTATTGCATCATTAAAATTAGTAGCGGAAAAAATGAAATTGAGATAATCATAATTACTACGGTTCTTATAAGCGAACACAAGACTTTTGGCATAATTCTGTTTTAATGTATCCAGTTCTCTTCGCAGCCTGTTCATTTGAACGGTGGTAGAATAAATATCATTTTCGATGAGGTGTAGATCTTTATTCAGGCTGTGCAATAATTCTTCCCGTGCATTAATTTTTCGCTTTACTAGTTCCAGCTGACCAATAGACAGTTTTTTATTTTTTTTGATCTCGGATAAAGTTCTGTTCAGTTCATTTAATTGCCGCTGAGATTCCTGCATTCTTTTTTGGATCTCATCTTTTGACTGCTGGCTATTTGCCACAGATACAAAAGCAAAGAATAAAAAAGAAATAAACAGTTTTTTAAACATGAGCCGGTGTTTTACGGGATTGAAACGCTTTAAACTACTGAATTATTTGATCTTGTAATTTTTGGGAATATTAAAAGGGAAAGTAAGTGGCGGGTTAAACTCGAACTTTTTAAAATCCATATCAATATTCAACCGGTTGTTTTCAGCTACTGTTAATTTTCTTTTGGTGGAAAACATAAATCCATTGGCTGATTGGTAATCGCTGTACGTGATATCACAGGTTCTATTCCTGGCTGCATCTAAATCATCCAGTTTGCTATGCAGAACAGTCGCATTGTTATCTAAGGTCAGTAAGTTTTTAAAAAGCTGGCCTACCATCAATACCAACGTTTCGTTTTCTTTTACTTTATAGGATACTACGTTATTGTCTAAGAAGATGGGGTTACCAACAATGAGATTTTGAAGGGTTTTAAAATCGAATGGTATTTGTACAAGATCCTGTAAATAACTAATGCTGCGATACTGAACCGTTTTTTTCAAAACATTCATTAATATAATACTGTCTTTTGTAATGAATGCCCTGAAAGCTTCAACATTCAAAGGACCGGTTAGAGACACCCAGATTATGCTGTCTCTTTTCATCCGGAAATTAGCAGTACCCTGACCGTTATCATCTTTGTCTTCATACGCCACTTTTACTTTAGCTGAAAATGTGTTGAAGTCAATAGTATGAGCATTTACTCGTTGAATGAGGTTTCGTCCTATCGCTATTGAATCAACAGGTGTAGCTTTCGTAATGACAACTGCCTGAACAGTATCTTTTTTTGAAATAGCTTCTTCTATACGCTGGGCTTTCTTTGCTGTATGACAACCAGTAATAAGAACAGTAACGAATGTTATATAAAATAGGTGTTTCATTTTTTTTTATTTATTTCAACTGACAGTGAAACGACATTTAATTTTATTTTGAACTGTTGGACTAATTAATTTTTGCCTGTATGCCCAAAACCACCATCTCCTCTTTTAGTTTCCGTTATTTGCTCCACGAGTTGCCAGTGGATCTTTTCTATTTGCTGAAAAACAAGCTGGGCAATTCTTTCTCCGTGCTGAATTGTTTGCTTTTCACCCGATAAATTAATTACAAGTACTTTAATTTCTCCGCGGTAATCTGCATCAATTGTGCCCGGGGTATTCAGACAGGTTATGCCTTGCTTCAATGCCAGGCCGCTGCGTGGTCTCACCTGTGCCTCATACCCTTCAGGGATCTCTACAAATAAACCTGTAGGGATAAGTGTTCTTTGCAAAGACTCCAACACAAGAGGTTCCTTCAACTCCGCCCTCACATCAAGACCAGATGAACCGTCTGTCGCATAAGCGGGTAAAGGATTTGTGGAAGTATTGACAATCTTTATTGGGGTAGCCATTTACAATAATTAGAAGTATTGATTCAATAACGTTTAATACTGTGGCCAAATTTAGGCTTTCTGCAGCAGCACAGTAGCATATGCGACGAGGCCCTCTTCTCTTCCTACAAAACCCATTTTTTCTGTCGTGGTAGCTTTTATAGAAATGTCTGTGATCCCAATATCCAGAATTCCTGCTATTACAGCTTGCATTGCAGGAACGTAAGTTTTGATTTTTGGTGATTCCAGGCATAGTGTTGAATCGATATTAACAACTGCGTACTGCTGATCCTTTATTAATTCATACGATCTTTTTAATAAAATTTTACTGTCGATATTTTTAAACTCATTATTTGTATCAGGGAAGTGGACACCAATATCTCCCAGGCATGCGGCACCAAGCAGTGCATCACAAATTGCATGTAATAAAACATCAGCATCGCTATGACCAAGAGCGCCTTTTTCATGTGGTATCAGCACGCCGCCTATCCAAAGATCTCTCCCTGCTACTAACTGGTGAAAATCCACGCCGAAGCCGATCCTTATATTCATTCAGTGAATTTTATAAAAAAAGCGAAGGTAAGTAACCTTCGCTTTTTCAGTTATATCAAAATATTTTTAGTCTATTCATTTGAATTATCAAGGTCAAACACTAATCCAAAACGCAGTGTATTAGAAAGCGGATTACGGGTAATCCCGTTGCCAGATGGAACAAGATAAGAAAAATTAATGCCGATGGTATTATACTTAAGGCCAAGACCTACTGTAAAGAATTTGCGATTTCCTTTAGTCTTGTCTTCATAAAAATAACCGACTCTCACTGCAAATTGTTCATTATATAAATATTCTGCCCCGAGGGAAAATTGTAAAGATTTAAATTGTCCGCCACCATCGCTAAATGATTTGAACCAACTTCCAAAAACACTATTACTGCGATAGTTGGAAAGATTGGTTGAATCTATTTTATCATCGCCTGTATATGTGGGGGGAGCCGGAACGAGTAATTTATTTACATCGGCGGCAAATGTTATCCTGTTAAACTCATCAAAGACTTTTGTATATGCCAATCCTATTCCAAGGTTGGCAGGGATATAATCTTTGGTTTTTGCATCACTGGTATACCCGATTTTAGAACCAAGGTTGCTGATAGAAATGCCCCAGTTAAATCCTTCTCCCTTTGAATCAGTTCCATTCTGAAATAATGAAATATCACCGGCTACAGCGGTACCTGCTTTATAATTTACGCCTGGCGATGCGACACCTGCTGCGAGGTTAGAATTGATATACCGGAGTCCTACACCAACACCTAACTTCTCAGTTAGTTTACGGCTATAACCAAAATCTATTGCAAATTCTTTCGGGCGGGAAGTACCGATATCATTTCCTGAAAAATCAGTTAGCTGTATTTGTCCAAGACTAAAATAACGCATAGAAGCAGAGATTGCACTTTGGTCATCCACCTTGTAGTACCCTGAAAGACTTGCCAGGTAAACATCTTTTGCTATGTCTTTTAACCAGGGAGTATAAGTAGCACCTATCTGAAAATTGCTTTTGGCAAAAGGCAGTTTAGCGAGGTTCCAAAAAGGCGAGTTGGCATCGGGCATCGTTGCGATCCCGGCATCACCCATACCGCCTGCACGGGCATCGGGGGAAATGCGTAAAAAAGGAACTGCAGTAGTAACTACATTAATTGTTTGATCGGATTGCGCTTCAGCGCTAAGGCAGTAAGCAATTGCAATTAGAGTAAGGGAAAATCTTAATGATTTTTTCATCGAACAATTTTTGGTTAAGCTTTGCAAAGATGGACGGAACAGCGAAGTTGTTAAACTGGCTCTTTTCCGTAAATTTTGGGTAGAAATTGTTCGATAACAGTTGAATTTTGATTGAAGAATACAGACAATATTAATTACAAATATGCTGTCTGCAAAAAGCAAATTTGCGAAATTGAGTCTTAAAAGGCATTAATATACCCCGTTTGTTGAATATGTGTATGAATAATAGCTAAATTATTATATTCGCAACCAGGATCCTGCACAATAAACCAGCAACCCTAACGTTCAATATTTGTTAAAAAACCATATTCTATAATGTTAACAGGTCTCAAAAACTGCACACTACTACTTGCGGCCGTCGCCATTTTTTCTTCCTGTAGTAAGATTAGTAGGATTTTCGGAAAAAAACCGGAAAAATCTACTGTTACTGGCTGGAATTATAATGATAAGAACCAGGGCGGCTATTATGTTCCAAAAGCAAAAGACATTAAAACAGGGCCAGGCCTTGTATTTGTTCCCGGGGGTACATTCACCATGGGAGCAGCCCAGGAAGATGTAATGGGCGACTGGAACAACATTCCTAAACGCGTTACCGTAAATTCCTTTTTTATTGATAAGACAGAAGTTGCGAATGTTCACTATCGTGAATATATCCACTGGCTGGAAAATGTCTTCTCTGATCCGCAGTACGAAGCTGTGGTAAATGGTGCTAAGCCCGATACACTCGTTTGGAGAAGTGAACTGGCTTACAATGAACCTTATGTTGAATATTATTTCAGACACCCTTCTTATAACTATTATCCTGTTGTAGGAGTAACATGGCAGCAGGCGCATGATTTCTGTGTATGGAGAACTGACAGGGTGAATGAGAATGCGCTCATAACTAAGGGTTACCAGAATAAAAATGTGGTGAAGCAGGAATTGAATGGAGGCGGACAGGAAAACTTCAATACAAAATCTTATTTAATGGGTGAATACCAGGGTGTTCCCGGTAAACCTAAAAATAACCCGCTGAAAGATGCACAGGGCCGCCCCCGTACACAGGTTCAGTTTGAGGATGGTATTTTATTACCTGATTACCGCTTGCCAACAGAAGCTGAATGGGAATATGCTGCCCTTGGGTTGATAGCTGAAAATCCACAGCCGAGGAAAAGTGAAAAGAAAAGAGGCGAGGAAGTAATTTCCAATAAACAAATGTATGCCTGGAAAAATGAGGGCTATGACAACCTGCGTGCAACCCGCAAAGGTTCATGGCAGGGCGCTTTCCTTGGCAACTTTAAACGTGGAAATGGTGACTACATGGGTATTGCCGGTGGTTTGAACGACCGCTCTGCCATCCCCGCTGCAGTTACTTCGTTCTACCCGAACGGCTTTGGTTTATATAATATGAGCGGCAACGTGAGCGAGTGGGTTGCCGATGTTTACAGGCCTGCAACAGATTTAGACGCTGACGATCTAAACCCTTACCGCGGTAACGTGTTTAAGAAAATAGATAGAAGTGGTGGTGAAGGAAATATGAGGGATAGCCTGGGTCGTATTAAACAAGTACAGGAATCTGATTCAGCATTACGAAACCGCAGAAACTACAAGAAGTCTTATGCCATCAATTATTTAGATGGTGATTCTTTAAGCGGTGTTTCTTATGGTTATGGTTTTACTACTTTGATTTCTGACAGGTCCAGAGTTGTAAAAGGCGGCAGTTGGAACGATATGCCGTATTGGTTAACTCCCGGAACAAGACGTTTCCTGGAAGAAGACCAGAGCAGCAGCACTATCGGATTCCGTTGCGCTATGACGCATTTTGGTGCACCTGAAGGAACCGGGGTTAAACGCAAGACGGGTAACTTCTTCCCTACCCGCAGACAAAAAAGATAAGGAAAAGGTAAATACAACAAAGCCATCTGGAATTATTCAGGTGGCTTTTTTATTGCTTTAATTTGCCGTAAAATATAACCTGTGGAGATTAGCCAGCTATATTCGATTTTCGAACAATATCCATCCGTTCAAACTGATTCAAGAAAAGTACAGCCGGGCGATATTTTCTTTGCCCTGAAAGGAGATAATTTTAATGGTAATGCTTTTGCAATGGAGGCTATTGAAACAGGCGCCGCCTGTGCTGTGATCGATGAGGACATAGATACCGAAGATCACCGGCTGATAAAAACCAACGATGTTCTCGAGACGCTTCAACAACTGGCAAAATATCACCGCGAACAATTTGATATTCCTTTTATCGGCATTACCGGCAGCAACGGAAAAACCACAACTAAAGAATTAGTGCATGCCGTTTTAAATAGTCATTTCATCACTTATACAACTACCGGAAACCTCAATAATCATATAGGCATTCCGCTCACTTTACTTAAAATCGGCTTCGATGCAGAAATGTCTGTTGTTGAAATGGGCGCTAATCATCAGCACGAGATTGAATCATATTGCAAGTATGCGCAACCCACACATGGCATTATAACAAATTGTGGAAAGGCCCACCTGGAGGGCTTTGGCGGGATTGAAGGAGTTAGAAAAGGCAAGGGAGAATTGTTTGATCATCTGCGTGAACATGGCGGAACCGTATTCGCTTTCGATGATTATGATTATTTGCACGACATGGCAAAAGGAATAGGAAACATTCACTGGTATGGAACTGAAAAAGGTGAGATAACAGGAAGTGTTTTAAAATCTGAACCTTTTCTTTCAGTCCATGTAAACGGAGTTTCCTTTACTACCCTTGATACCCATCTGGTAGGTGATTATAACCTGCCCAATGTTTTATGCGCAATATTAGTAGGAAAACATTTTGGTGTAGCCGACGAACAAATAAAAACTGCTCTTGAAAATTATGTCCCCGGTAATAGCAGGTCACAATTTGTGCAGCGTGGCACTAATAAAATTATTTTAGATGCATATAATGCAAATCCCAGCAGTATGAAGGCGGCTGTCGAAAATTTTGCTAAACAACCGGGAGAAAATAAAATGCTTTTTTTAGGTGGCATGATGGAACTGGGGACTGAAAGCATTGATGAACACGAAAAACTGGTTCAGCTTATTCAGCAATTTCCATGGGACAAAGTTGTTTTAGTGGGAGGAGATTTTAAAAAAATAAAACATTCTTTTGAATATTTTGATAATTCCGGTGATGCTGCAAATTGGTTTAAGTCTTCAGGAATTGAAAACGCATATATTTTATTGAAAGGTTCACGCAGTATGCAAATGGAAAAAATGATTCAATAGATAATGTTCGATTAATTTACAACTGTAAAAAATATACAGATCTTTCTGTTGCATGAAAATACTTTACACAAAAAATTTTTATTCCGGTATTGTACTAAGTCTTCTAAGTGCTTTGACGATCTTCCTTATTTCTAATTCAATTGGCAAACAAGCATTTTTTCTTGCATTAAATAATGACTTTGGCCGAATAGCAGATTATTACTTCCGCTTTTTTACTTATCTCGGCGATGGAATATGGTGGCTACCTCTTTTTATTCTTACTGTTAAATTTAGAAGAGATCTTATCTTGTACGTGATCAGCAGTTTTGCTGTCTCAACTATTCTTACACAGGTTTTTAAATATTTAATAGTACCTGATGAACCGAGGCCAACGCTTGCAATAACCGATAAAAGCCTTGTTCATATTGTTGAAAATGTTGAATTACATACCGTATCCAGTTTCCCTTCAGGACATACAGCAACTGCATTTTGCTTTTTTCTTTTCTTCTGCCTGCTGATAAAAAACAAAGGCTGGCTCCTGCTTATTTTTGTTTACGCTTTGCTTGTTGGATATTCAAGAGTTTATCTGGCACAGCATTTTCCATTTGATGTGGCAGGCGGAATGGTAGTGGCGATAATTTCATCTCTTATATCATTATGGATTTACCGGGTAAGCACAAAAAGACCAGTATTATAATTCCTAAATTGTTGGGAGCTGCTGCCCAATGAACTAAAGCTGAAGGGGTGCGACGCAAGGGACAATGCTATGAAATATCAAGCCCGGAGAAAAAAATTCCAAGAAAATCGTCAGCATTTCTCTCGGGAAGACATTTCCGTCTACGGCGGGAAATGCAGGAAGCACCTGTCCTTAAACCAAGTGTCCCGCTGGCAGCAGGACTACTTCCCACACCAGCATAAAAAAAACGCTGAAGATTTTCTTCAGCGTTTCTGTCGGGAAGACAGGATTCGAACCTGCGACCCCCTGGTCCCAAACCAGGTGCGCTACCGGCCTGCGCTACTTCCCGATCCTTAATAATAGGGGTGCAAAAATAAGGATGTTCAATTCTTAAAACAAATACAACTGAAAGTATTTCTAAACTTCTGTTTGTCAGCCCTTCTTCCCTAAATACCAACCCTAATTTGTTAATTGCTAATCCGGGAAACATTATTTCAAACAAATATCGCAGGGTGTTCTCCTCAGCTGGCGGACATCTCCCAGATAAAAAGGACGGAACTTTTTTTTCGGTCTTTTTTAATGATATTACAGAAAGTTTAACCTCCCTTATGTCATTGAAAAAAATCTTCCTCGCATCAGTCTCTGTATTCATCATTTTAAGCGTTCACGCCCAAGGTTTCCTTAAAGCTTCAGGACAGCAGATTGTAAATGAAAAAGGAGAAAACGTTTTATTACGGGGTATCGGATTAGGCGGATGGATGCTGCAGGAAGGGTATATGCTCCGCATCAACAAAGACGGACAACAAAATAAAATCAGAGCAAGAATAGATTCCATCATTGGTCCGTGGAGGACCAAAGAATTTTATACTGCCTGGCTACAGAACCATACCCGAAAATCAGATGTTGATTCATTGCATGCATGGGGATTTAATTCTATCAGGTTGCCAATGCATTATAATTTATATACACTGGCGGTTGACCAGGAAAAAATACCCGGGCAAAATACCTGGCTCACAGAAGGGTTTGCTCTTACAGATAGTCTGCTTGCATGGTGTAGCGCAAACCATATGTATCTGATACTTGATATGCACGCTGCGCCGGGCGGCCAAGGTAATGACCTCAATATTTCTGATCGTGATGCTACCAAACTTTCTTTGTGGGAAAGTGCTGCTAACAGAAAAAAACTTGTAGATCTATGGGCGCAACTGGCTCACCGATATGCTCATGAGCCGTGGATTGGCGGGTATGATATCATCAATGAACCTAACTGGGGTTTCGATGATCTAACAGGTGATAAAAATGGTTTAAAAGAAAAACATAATGCACCGCTTAAAGAACTGATGATAGAAATTACGGCGGCAATCCGTCGTGAAGACAAAGATCATATCATCATTATCGAAGGCAATGGATGGGGTAATAATTACAATGGCATTTTGCCGGCGTGGGATAATAATATGGTGCTTAGTTTTCATAAATACTGGAACTATAACAACACTGAATCCATTCGTCATATACTCGACACCCGCAGCAAGAATAATATCCCTGTGTGGATTGGCGAGACGGGAGAAAATTCCAATGTCTGGTTCACAGAAGCCATTCGCCTGATGGAAAATAATAATTTGGGCTGGGCATGGTGGCCGCTTAAAAAAATCGGTGCTAATAATCCGATGCAGATAAAATCGAATCCGGATTACGATCAGCTCGTTGCTTATCTTAATGGGGTCGGCCCAAATCCGGGCGCCGAAGTTGCGTATAGTGGCCTGATGCAATTTGCCCGGTCAGCAAGAACAGAAAATACTATTATTCATCGTGATGTTGTTGATGCAATGTTTCGCCAGCCCTTTTCTCCTACTGCCATTCCGTTTAAACAAAACGTAGTTCGTAACGGCGCTGTGTTGCAGGCAGTGGATTATGACATGGGGCCCAATGGTATTGCCTATTTTGATAAAGACACTGCAGACTATCATGTGTCGCAAGGACCAAGAGGCGGTAACAGCGGAAGAACATACAGGAACGATGGCGTAGATATCAAAAGAGATAGCTCCGCTACCGAATCGTACTATGTTACAAATACAGAAGACGGCGAATGGCTCAGGTATACGATTGATGTTACAAAAAAAGGAACTTATACAATACAGGTTTTAGTCGCCTCGCTCACAGGAGGGCAAATGTCTCTGCTAATAAACAATCAAATAAAGCCCTTCACTGTTGATATTCCCGTTACCGCTGGCTTACTTAACTGGCAGCCCGTAACAATAAAAAATGTTTCCCTTAATAAAGGTAAACAGGTGCTTCGCTTACTGGTTAATAAAGGCGGATTTAATATCAGCACTATAAGTTTTCATACCGATAAAGTATTTTTCAGCAATGCTGGCTTTGAAAAATAATATGAACCACCGGGCTGTAGTAATTCTGTTGAGCTGCGGTTGCATCGCACCATTGAGCTGCAGCAATATGAATGGGCAGGAAGTGCTAAACAAACAATCCTGAAATATTTATTCTAATAGTGATAATCTTATTGATGTATCTGCATGCTAATTAAAACTAAAAAAGAAGCTTTTATAAAAGCTTCTTTTTTCAGCGGTGAGGGAGGGATTCGAACCCTCGGTACAGTTTAACCCGTACGGCAGTTTAGCAAACTACTGATTTCAGCCACTCATCCACCTCACCGTTACCTTGAAGGGGCTGCAAAAATAGGAGTTCAGGAAGAAAAATCCCAAAAGAAAATCCTAAATAAAAATTCTAATATCTAAATTCTAAAAGAACCGCAGCATTCACGGCCGTTTAGAATTTAGATATTAGAATTTAGATATTAGAACTTTACATAGATGCTAACTGCACCTTCTGTGTTAGTTCCATTACGCTCTCACGGAAAAAGTTATCCGTATCCATGAGATCTTTAACTGTCTGGCAGCTATGAATTACAGTAGTATGGTCGCGGCCCCCGAAATGTTCGCCGATGGTCTTTAAAGAATTTTTAGTAAAGGCTTTAGCCAGGTACATTGTTATCTGCCTTGCCTGAACAATTTCTCTTTTACGGGTTTTTTGTAATAGTTTATCGTATGGTACATCGAAATAGTCGCAAACCATTTTCTGAATGGCATCGATCGTTATTTCTTTGCTGCTGGTCTTTACAAAATTCCTTAAAACTTTTTTGGCTAGTTCAAGATCGATATCACGTTTATTTAAGGAAGACTGAGCCAGCAAAGAGATCAATGCTCCTTCCAGCTCCCGAACATTGGTGCTGATGTTATAAGCAACATATTTCACCACTTCTTTTGGCATGTCTAAACCATCATTGCGCATTTTCTTTTCCAGTATCTCGATACGAGTGTCGTAATCCGGCATTTGAAGATCCGTACTTAAGCCCCAGCGGAAACGGCTGAGTAAACGTTCCTGCATTCCGTCCAGATCTTTTGGAGATTTATCAGATGTTAATACTAATTGCTTACCGCTTTGATGCAGGTGATTAAAAATAGCAAAGAATGCATCCTGAGATTTTTCAGCCCGGGCGAAGAATTGCACATCATCTATAATTAATACATCTATTAACTGGTAGAAATGGATGAAATCGTTGATGGCATTATTACGGCTATGATCCTGGAACTGGTTAATGAATTTTTCGCTGCTCACATATAACACCACTTTATTAGGCTGCAGTCTTTTTACTTCATTGCCTATTCCCTGGGCAAGATGGGTTTTCCCTAAGCCTACACCGCCATAAATAACAAGCGGGTTAAATGAATTGGCACCCGGCTTATCAGCAACCGTTTTTCCGGCTCTGCGTGCTACCCTGTTGCAGTCGCCTTCTATAAATGTGTCGAACGAATAAATAGGATTTAACTGGGGGTCGATCTGCATCTTTTTGATGCCCGGAATTACAAAAGGGTTCTTAACCGGATTGTTAATAACTAATGGAAAATCCATTTCATTATTGCCGTAAAAACGTGCGTTACTGGCAGGAACATCCATTGATCCGTTGCGTCCATTATTGCCACTATCCACCATGATGCGATATTCTAATCTCGCTTCTTTTCCTAATTCTCTCTTTAATGTTTTTGCTAAAAGATTTACGTAATGTTCTTCCAGGTATTCAAAGAAGAATTGACTTGGTACCTGGATCATAAGCACGTTGGTCTTGAGTTCTACAGCTTTTATCGGTTCAAACCAAGTCTTGAAATGTTGCCATTCTACAATGTCTTTTATAATCGTCAGACAATTATTCCATACAGATTCAGCTGTTTTGGTCATATGTAAACGAACTGTTTTTCTAATGAGTTAAGAATATTATACCGGAAAAAAATCCCAAAAAATCCTTCGTCTGCGAGATAGAAATTTTTGGGGGACAGGAGAGCGAATATCTACTTTTATTGTTGAAAAAAAAATTTTTTAATCACTTGATTTTTTCCCAATAATAACAGTATTCGCTCCAGCCAAAAACTTTTTATTTCGTGCCAAAAATTCATAATCCAGCCTGCCTAATTGTATGCCTGCCCAACCCACCTGGTTAACCAATACATCACTTGCACGTTTATTTGTATATCGCCTTGGCGCTTCAAAAAAACGATGCGTATGACCGCCTATGATAAGATCAATATCATACGTTTCCTTAGCTAAAATTTCATCACTGATTTTATCGTCACTGTATTTATCTCCGAGGTGGGACAAACAAATTACCATATCACACTGATATTTTTTCTTTAAAATATCCGCGGTTTTATTTGCACTTGCAACAGGATCGTTGTATATGGTGTTGCCATATAAATTATCAGGCACTAATCCTTTCAATTCGATACCAACACCGAGCACGCCAATTGTAAGCTCTCCTTTCTTAAATATTTTATATGGAACATATTTATCCTCCATAGCTGTATGTATAAAATTGTAGTTACAGATAATAACAGGAAAGTTTGCATGCTGTAACGGGTTAGCAAAATTTTCAATCCCCGCATCGAAGTCATGATTGCCATGGTAACGGCATCATAATTCATCATAGACATAGCCTTCATTTCTGGTTCTCCTTTATATAAGTTGAAATAAGGCGTGCCCTGGAAAATATCACCGGATCGAGTAGCAAAACCTGCTCTTCCCTGGACCTGATCTGTTTAACGACTTCAGCTCTTTCGGCTACTCCTCCTAAACCCTGGTTACGACTTCCATCCATAGGGAATGGATCAAGCCTGGTATGCACATCATTAGTATGAAGTATGGTGAGTTTTCTTGTTTTACCATCCTTAAGTAAAGCTGATGGATAAAAGACGATGCCACAACCGCACCGCCAGCCATTGCAGACTGACATATAAAGTTCCGCCTGTTAATTTTCATAAATCATACGGTTTTGTGTAGCTACGTTTACAGGCTTACCTGCTTTGTAAGGCTGGATACATAATCTATTATTGCATTCCTGATAAGGTCCCCATTATTCTTCTGAGGGAGCATCTTCAGCATTGTACAATCATCTCCCCCATTTGCCAGGTAATCAGGAACGGCGAGAGCGTAACTGCTATTTTTATCGACGCCTTCCATTAATTAATATTTCGCAGGCTTTTTTATCCTTTATATGCATAGATATACCTCCATCGGCCAACCTCCCTTGCCCGCAACATGATCCAATAATTCCCAGAGCACATCTCCCTTAATATTTTGCAAAACCAAAACATTATCAAAGGGCATAAGCTCATAAACCTTAACCATTGTGATATCACCTTTCCCAATATACCCTATGCGAATCCCGCCTTCATTCATTATGGCTGCATCTACCTTTGTATTAAATTTTTCGGCAGCGACCTGCCTCATACAATCAACTACGAAATCTCCCAGCATGGCATCGGGCTTTCGCCTGCCAAGATTCGTAATACTGAAACCAATTACCTTATTCATGGTTTTATTAATACTATCCGAATAAGGCTACAGCATTTCTGACAGCGGGGCGTTCTTTACTGCACCCTTTTCAATAGAATAACTTTTGTAACTAACCTGCTTAAAAGGAACAGTGGATTTGCACGAAAAGAGCAATAAAAAAAACAAATAAAAGGGAAACAGGGATGGTTTCATAAGATGAGAAGCAAAATACATATTAAAGAAATACCACGCCTTAAACTAATCATTTATACAGGATATTTTAATATAGATTTGCTTCCTTAAATTATTTTTATGTCTTTTGAAGTAACAGGAAAGCTGGTAGCTAAATTCGATATTGTACAACGAACAGAAAATTTTAAAACAAGAGAATTTGTTATAGAGAAAGCTGATGAATTCAATGGTCGTACCGTGCTTAACTATATCAAGTTTCAATGTGTGCAGGATAAGACTGCTTTACCTGATCGTTTTAACCTGGGTGATGAAGTAAAAGTTTTTTTTAATCTGAAAGGAACCAAATGGGTTAAAGATGGCAGAGAAAACTATATAACCAACCTGGATGCATGGAGAATGGAACAGACTAAAATGTCCCAGGACAATGCCCCGGCCTCTAATACGTGGCAATCCAATACTTCAGCGCCTGAAAATGTCGATGACCTGCCGTTTTAAGGAAATTTATACTTATGGTATTTAAAGGTTAGCATACAGCTAACCTTTATTTTTGTTATTCGTTTTTAGGATCAATACCTGGCACGAAATGAAAAAGAAATTAAATCTCAGGCTGCTTCCTTCAGAAGCATACGATAATCGAATTATTCAGCAATACATTGCCAGCTCCGAAGCTATCTCCACGACCTCTATTAACGGCTTTAATATTATAAAGCGTTCAATCGACGCAAGAAGCCGAACTATTTATTATAATCTTTCTATAGAGGCCTTCATTAATGAACCTTTTCAACAAAGAAAAAAAGCTGTTATTCATTTCCCGGATGTTCATCATGCGAAAGAACAAGTCATTATTATAGGTGCAGGTCCTGCAGGCTTATTTGCGGCATTACAATTACTTGAAAAAGGCATTAAACCAATTATTGTTGAGCGGGGTAAAGATGTTCGTTCACGCCGGAGAGACCTTGCTATACTAAATAAAGAAGGACTTATAAACCCCGAAAGCAATTATTGCTTTGGTGAAGGAGGTGCAGGCACTTATTCCGATGGCAAACTATATACAAGAAGCAATAAACGCGGAAGCGTAGACAGGATTCTCAATCTCTTCGTACAATTTGGGGCCGATGAAAACATTTTGGTGGATGCACATCCTCATATAGGCACTAACAAACTTCCTCATATCATTACGGCAATGCGTGAAGGCATTATAATGCATGGTGGCGAAGTTAGGTTTGAGGCAAAAATGACTGACCTTATTATTGACAAGGATTCAGTGACCGGTATTGTTATTAATCACCACGAAAAATTATATGGTAACGCCGTT
>JAQBNK010000071.1 GCA_028288595.1 Chitinophagaceae bacterium | reverse complement strand
ACTGCCTTCACCACAATTCATTAATTGCCAACTGCCAACCCTCAACCGCAAACTGAAACCTGAAATCCGAATCCCGAAAACCTTTTCTTCTAACAGGGCATTAACATTCTCCCCCATCTTAAATTCCTCCCACTCATTTGCATTTAATATTTTTGCAGGCTATGACGCTAACAGAGATTGCCGTTACGCTCCCGGTAATGGAAGCTTTTTATACGATCCAGGGTGAAGGTTATCACCAGGGAAAAGCCGCTTACTTTATCAGGCTGGGCGGCTGTGATGTGGGTTGTTTTTGGTGCGACGTAAAAGAAAGCTGGGACGCAAGCGCTCATCCTCAATCAGATATCGGTTCAATAATAAAAAAAGCAGCAGAGCATCCTGCAAGATTAGCAGTTGTTACAGGTGGCGAACCATTGTTGCATAATTTAAATGAGCTGACAAAAAATTTACACGCTGCTGGTTTTCAAACAAATATTGAAACCTCGGGATCATCACCCCTTTCAGGAGAATGGGACTGGATCTGTCTTTCACCAAAAAAATTCAAAGCGCCTTTAGACGAAGTGATCAAAAAAGCAAACGAACTTAAAGTGATCATTTATAATAAATCAGATTTTGACTGGGCAGAACAATATGCAACCCGTGTTTCACCGTTCTGTAAGTTGTATTTGCAGCCGGAGTGGGATAAAGCCAGTGAGATGACCCCTTTGATAATAGATTACATAAAAGAAAATCCTCAATGGGAACTCAGCCTGCAGATTCACAAGTATATAAATGTTCCTTAATTGAATCGATCTGATAATCATAAAGCTTTTTGAGTCGCAGTGCTGATCAGGGCGATACAGCTCAAGGGTGCGACGCAAGGAACGCTAAATAGCATTCATGTCTATGGCTCCGAAAAAAATCCTTCCTTTTCTAATGCTGTTATTTATTTCTGTAACAGCTTTTAGCCAGCGAACTGTAAACCCGAAAGCAGAAGAATCTTATAATAAAGCCATGCTGCAGTTAAGAGATGGTTTGGTAAGAGACGCCATTCCTTTATTAGGAAGAGCCATTGAACTGGATAAAAATTATACTGATGCTTATCTTTCTCTCGCCGGTGTTTATGCAGAACTGAAAGATTATAAAAAATCAATTGCGTATTACGAGTCAGCACAAAAAAGTGATCCGGAATATTTTAAATATTACCTGCTGCCTTATTCAATCAGTCTTGCCGGCCTTGGAAGATTTGAAGATGCATTAACTGCAGCAAATAATTTTTTAACAATTCCAAAACTCGGCGACAATAGTATTAAAAGCGGTCAATACAGGAAAGGCACTTATGAATTTGCAATTAATTATGCAAAGACACATACCGCAAATAATTATGTTTTTAACCCGGTTAATTTGGGAGACAGTATTAATTCCGCAAACTCAGAATATTATCCTTCTGTAACTATCAATGATAGTTTGTTTGTGTTTACAAGAAGAAATGGCAACAGGGAAGATTTTATGTCCAGTAACATAGCGAAATCTTTTTCTCATGCTGAGAAGATAAATGGGGATATTAATATCGAACCATTTAAGGGCGCTATTAATATCTCTGCTGATGGTGAATGGCTTGTTTTTGCAGGAGACTTTGGGAAAAAAGGATTAGGCAGTTACGATATTTATATTTCTTACAACACACCATCAGGATGGAGTGAGCCAATGAATCTTGGTCCTAATGTGAATTCTGATTTTTGGGAAACCTCGCCAAGCCTTAGTCCGGACAGAAATGCTTTATACTTTGCAAGCAATCGCCCCGGCGGATATGGTGGAAGTGATATTTATGTATGTTACCGGCAATCGAATGGGAACTTTGGTCCGGCAAAAAATTTAGGGCCCGCAGTTAATACTGCTGGTGATGAAAAAGCTCCGTTTATACACGTTGATAACAAGACCTTATATTTTACGTCGAGTGGTTTACTCGGTTATGGTAATTCAGATCTTTTTATCATGAGAAAACAGGATGATGGAACATGGGGCAAACCTGAAAACTTAGGTTATCCTATTAACACCATCGATGATGAAGGAAGTATTTTCATAACGGCAGATGGAACAAAAGCATATTATGCCAGTGATCGCTTTGATACACGCGGCGGCCTTGATCTTTATCAATTCACTTTGCGTGAAGATGTGAGACCCGCAAAAACTTTATATGTAGAAGGAACTGTGACTGATTCTAAAACAAGGAAGCCGCTTCCTTCTGCAATTGAATTAATTGATAATCGTACAAGGCAGATGATCTCCAAACTGCAGACAGATGAAACAGGTTATTATTTCGTAACACTGCCTGTAGGCAGTGATTATACTTTTAGCGTAAACAGGAAAGGCTATTTATTTTACACAGACATTTATAACCTTTCTGCAAAAAAACCAGACAGCACTTACAAGAAAAATATCCTGCTTGAACCCATACAGGTAAATGCTACGCTTACTTTAAAAAATATTCTGTTTCCAACAAAATCTTATGAACTCGAGCCAATAAGCAGGATAGAACTCGACAAACTTTACCAGTTCCTGGCAGACAATCCTTCGGTAAAAATTCTGATCACAGGACATACAGATAATGTTGGCAGCGACGCGGATAATCTAAAATTATCTGAGAACCGTTCTAAAATGGTAAGAATGTATCTCGCGAATAAAGATGATCATGGTATTGCAATAGACAGAATGACCGTGAAAGGTTTTGGCGCATCTAAACCAATTGCCGATAATAAAACCGAAGAAGGCAGAGCAAAAAATCGCAGAACAGAAATTACCATTACTTCGGTACAGTAGCCCGTTAACACATCATCAAATATATCTTTATGGAATGGCAGAGCATGATGATGAATTACTCTATGAAATTGCACTTATAATGGTTCCGGGCGTTGGATGTGTGCAATCAAGATTACTGATCGATCATTTTAAAAAGGCTTCCGCAATTTTTCATAGTAAAGAAAAAGAATTAAGCCGGGTCGAAAATGTTGGCCCACAAAAAGCAAAACAAATAAAATCCTTCTACAATTTCAAAACAGCGGAAGCAGAAATAAAATTTATTCGT
>JAQBNK010000024.1 GCA_028288595.1 Chitinophagaceae bacterium | reverse complement strand
GGAGAACTATGTAAGATTACATAGTGATTATCATAATGAAGATAAATTAGAAGACCTGCTGAATAACTGGAGCCGTGCTCCTAAACAAATGGAACTTTTGCTATCCTACCTCCATTTAATTAAAACTGTTGGCGACGTAACGCAAAATGCTTTATTAAAAAAATCAAACGCCACCATTGCCCAGTTAAAAGGACTTGTTGAAAAAAATATTCTGCTGATAGAAAAAAGAACAGCAACAAGATTATTCTCGTTACCTAAAAATATAGACACAGACTTTGAACTTTCACCCGCACAATATGAAGCATGCGATGCCGTTAAGAAAACTTTCACTGATAAATCAGTTTGTTTATTACATGGTGTAACGTCCAGCGGAAAAACACAGGTATACATCAAACTAATAGAAGAATATATCCGCGAAGGGAAGCAGGTTTTATACATGCTCCCTGAAATTGCATTAACGGCGCAGATCATACGAAGATTACAAAAACATTTTGGTGGCTATATTGCCGTGTATCATTCAAAATTCAATGCGAACGAAAGAGTAGAGATCTGGAACAGGGTAAGATCGGGTGATATAAAAATAATTTTAGGTGCCCGTTCATCTTTATTTCTTCCGTTCGAAAACCTGGGCCTCATTGTTTGCGATGAAGAACATGATGCATCGTATAAACAGCAGGAGCCTGCGCCACGCTACCATGCAAGAGACACAGCCATATTCTATGCCTCGCTTTTTAACGCCAAAGTTTTATTAGGCTCAGCAACACCCTCGATAGAAAGTTATTTTAATGCACAGCAAAAAAAATATGGGCTGGTTACATTAAAGGAGCGGTTTGGTAATGTTGAAATGCCGGTGATTGATATTGTAGATGTAAAACTTCATTCCACAAAAGAAAAACTGGTAATTACACCGCCGCTTAAAGAACAGATCGAAAAAACATTGAATGAAAAAATGCAAGTGATCGTTTTTCAAAACCGGCGGGGCTACTCACCCTATCTGCTCTGCCAGGTTTGCGGATGGATACCGCATTGTGAAAACTGCGACGTAACACTCACCTATCATAAATCGAAAAATAAACTCACCTGTCATTATTGTGGCTCAGCCTATCCGGTAGTAACCACCTGCGCAGCATGCGGCAATTCCCGGTTTCACCAGAAAAATTTTGGAACAGAAAAAGTAGAAGAAACCCTGGCTGAATTATTTCCGGCTGCCCGTATTGCACGCATGGATTACGACAGCATAAAAGGCAAACATGATCATGATGCATTAATAAAAATGTTCGAGGACAGGCGCATCGATATCCTGGTTGGTACACAAATGGTAGTGAAAGGACTTGATTTTGAAAATGTGCAGCTCGTTGGGATTTTAGATGCAGACGGCATTTTAAATTTCGCTGATTTCAGGGTAAATGAAAGAGCTTTTCAACTGATGGAACAGGTTAGCGGACGTGCAGGAAGAAAAAATGGCAAGGGTGAAGTATTGATACAGGTAAGTAAAACCAATCATCCTGTATTAAGTTTTGTAAAAGAGCATAGTTATGAAAAACTCTATGAGATGGAAATGGATAACCGCAAACAATTTTTTTACCCGCCCTTTTCAAGGATCATAAAAATTATATTTAAACATAAAGAAACTTTCCTGGCCGAAGAGGCTGCCAACTTATTTGTAAGCGGAATGAAAAATAGTTATTCAAATTATTTATCCGGACCGGCCGAACCCCTGGTAAACCGCATTCGTAACCAGTATTTATGGGAGGTGATGTTACGCTTACCAAAAGATAGCCGGCTGATAAAAGATTGTAAGAATGTTATTTTTCAGCAGATCGGGTTATTACAAAATAATAAAAGGTACCGGCCGGTAACCATACTCCCTGATGTTGATCCGGTATAAAATTTTTTGATGATGAAAATCCTTGAAAATATTTCACTGAAACCATATAATACTTTTGGCATTGATGCTAAAGCAAAACGCTTTGCTTCTTTTTCAAATATTGATGAGCTGGCAGAACTACTCGCAGATACACAAGCCGGAAAAAAGAGTGATCATTTTGTACTTGGTGGCGGCAGTAATATTTTATTTACCAAAGATTTTGACGGAACAGTTTTAAAGAATGAACTGAAAGGCATTGAACTTGTTCATGAAGACGAACATTATTTATTTGTAAAAGCCGCCGCCGGTGAGACCTGGCACCAGTTTGTTCTTCATTGCATTGAACACAATTATGCGGGGCTTGAAAACCTGAGCCTCATACCTGGTAATGTTGGAGCTTCTCCCATGCAAAATATCGGTGCTTATGGTGTTGAAATAAAAGATGTTTTTCATTCGCTTGAGGCTTATCATATCAAAGACAAAAAAATTATCCAGTTCACTCATAATGATTGTGAGTTCGGTTACCGTGAAAGTGTTTTCAAACGAAAATATAAGAACCAGTTCGTTATACTTGATGTGACTTTTCGTTTAAGCAAACATCCTGTTTTCCATACCAGCTATGGAGCGATTCAGCAGGAAATAGATGCTATGGGTGTAAAAGAATTATCTATTAAAGCTATCAGCGATGCTGTTATCCGCATCCGGCAAAGTAAACTTCCTGATCCTGCAGAGATCGGCAACGCAGGAAGTTTTTTTAAGAACCCTCAAATTTCAAAATCAAAATTCAACTCATTAAAAGAAAAGTTCCCTGGCATTGTGGGTTTTGAATTACCCGGTGGTGATGTAAAGCTCGCCGCGGCATGGCTGATAGAACAATGCGGATGGAAAGGCTTCAGGGATGGAGATGCAGGCGTTCATACAAAACAGGCTCTCGTTCTGGTGAATTATAAAAATGCAAGTGGAAATGAGATATTCCATATCTCGGAGAAGGTGATTGCTTCCGTTAAAGAAAAATTTGATATTGATTTAGAACGGGAAGTAAACATTATCTAAGAAAAATTACAAAGTTTTGTGATTGATGATGCAACTATTATTCATGCACCCGTATCTTATCCTTAAAAACCAAAACATGAAAAAATTGTTTTTATTTATTTTGCTTGCATTCGGAACGGTAAACCTGATAAATGCACAAAAAGCAGCCAGCTCTATTTTCTTTGAACTCGGAGGCCCGGGTCTCGCATCTATTAATTACGACAGGCGCTTTTCACATAAAGAAGACGGATTAGGATTTCGTGCAGGGTTTGGCGGCTTAGAAATAGATCACGCAGGAGGTATTTTAGTTCCGCTCGGTTTAAATTACCTGCTTGGCAAAGACAATAAAAATTATTTTGAGCTGGGGGCAGGTGTAACCATTGTTTCCGGCGGTGATGGTTCAGGAGATACTTTTCAAAGCACTTTCGGTCATTTAAATTTTGGATACCGTCTACAGCCACGAAACGGCGGGTTTACTTTTCGTGCTGCTATCAATCCTGTATTTGGCAATGGATTCTTTATCCCTTACTACGGCGGCGTATCATTCGGGTATAAATTCTGATTGAACATCCGATAAAAATTGGATCGGAAATCGAAGATCGAAAATCGAAAATAAAGGGGAAAAAAGGAAAATAAGAAATGTCAATTTTCAATTTTCGATTTCCGATTTCTAATTAAAGTCTTCATCACTCAGATCTTCTTCATCAATATTGTAATTCATTTCCCCAAGGTTCATCATACTGCCCATCAGGTCCTTAAATTGTATCCGGCCCTCAACATATTTTTTACTGATAATTGAATAAGCAGATAAGCCATGTAAAACAAATTCCATCAATAGCGCCTGCTCTTTATCATTCGCCTGGTGGAAATATTTATTGACAAAGGCATGCAAGCCATCAACACGGTACAAAGCAGTGATCTTTGCTTCATCTTTCATGTCCAGTAAAAGATCAAGGTGATTGCCCGCATCGAACCAGCGGATAATTGCTTTATAAGGATTCTCCGATTCTTTTTCCTGTGACGGTTTTCCTGTGTTTCTTTTTTTCTTGCTTGTTTCAGGGTTGGGAAAATATTGAATGAATTGAGTACGTATGGATTTATCGAGAAGGTTCAATGCTACCTGGTAGGGGCCCTCCTGCTCTCCTTCATATACCAGTTCGATCTTCCCGGTAATGGCGGGGATAATACCATTCAGATCACTGATCCAAACCTGGGTATTCGTTTCATTATAAATGATGGATCGTCTTTCCGCGCTGCTCACCGCATTCTCAAAAGCGGCGATAGTAAGCCTGGCGCTTACACCACTTTTTTTATCTACATATTCATTGCTGCGTGCTTCAAAAGCAATTTGTTCGATCAGTCTTTTTACCAGGTCGCTTACTTTTATTTTTTTCAACTGGTCGGCTGCAAGATGTGCTTCCTGCTCAGTAATAGCAAGAGAGGTTTCAATATCTTTCGGGTAGTGCGTTAATATCTGGCTCTCTATCCTGTCTTTTAGAGGCGTAACAATACTTCCCCTGTTGGTATAATCTTCGGGGTTAGCAGTGAACACAAATAAAATATCAAGCGGCATCCTCAATTTAAAACCCCGGATCTGTATATCGCCTTCCTGCAAAATATTAAACAGTGCCACTTGTATCCTTGCCTGCAGATCAGGCAATTCATTTATCACAAAAATACCACGGTTGCTTCTCGGAATAATTCCATAATGGATCACCCGTTCATCGGCAAAACTTAAGCGAAGATTAGCAGCTTTTATCGGATCAATATCGCCGATCAGATCTGCCACACTCACATCAGGCGTCGCTAATTTCTCTCCGTATCTTTCACTGCGATGTACCCATTCAACAGGCGTCTCATCTGCATAAGCTGCCACCTGGTCTTTTGCAAAACGACTCATGGGCTGCAAAGGATCATCATTTATTTCACTTCCCGCCACTATGGGAATATATTCATCCATCAGCTCAACCATCTGCCTTGCCATTCTCGTTTTTGCCTGGCCACGCAAGCCAAGAAATAAAATATTATGACGGCTCAGTAAGGCTCTTTCAGTATCGGGTATCACGCTTTCTTCATAGCCAAGAATACCGGGAAAAGGATTTTCTTTCTGCCTGATCTTTACGATCAGGTTTTTCCTGATCTCTTCTTTAACGCTTAAAGATTGATAACCGATTTTTTTTAACTCGCCTAATGTTTTGATCTGCTCAATTTTCATTCTTCAATTTTTATTCACCCTTGGAAGTAGTATTCAGAATTCAGAATTTAATAAACCGTTTTTCTCTTCCCGCTCTCGAAATCTTTAAAGATAAAAGCCCCGAGTTTATCAAGCGATGCAAAAAAAGCTTTCCCGTTATTTGTTTCTGTAAATTCTGTTACAAAGCGCTGCAGGTAAGGGTCTGAAGCGATCATAAAAGTGGTGATAGGTATTTTTAATTTCTTGCATTGCGCAGCAAGGTTAAGGCAACGTGCCGTTATTTTCCTGTCCAATCCAAAACTATTCTTATAATATTTTCCACGGATTTTCAGGCAGGTAGGTTTGCCGTCTGTGATCATGAATATTTGTTTGTTCTGATTTTTTCTTCTTCTTAAAGTGTCCATTGCTAATTCCAGTCCCGCGACGGTATTGGTATGATACGGCCCTACCTGCAAATAAGGAAGGTCCTTTATTTCTACGGGCCACGCATCGTTTCCGAATACCACAATATCCAAAGTGTCTTTAGGATATTTTGTTGTGATCAGCTCACTTAATGCCATTGCTACTTTTTTTGCCGGCGTTATCCGGTCTTCCCCGTACAGGATCATGGAGTGAGAAATATCAATCATTAAAACCGTAGAAGTCTGCGCTTTAAAATCCGTTTCTCTTATTTGCAGATCATCTTCCTGCATCTGGAAATTATCGATACCATGATTGATCTGTGCATTACGAAGGCTCTCTGTAAAATCAATCTGCTCCAGCATATCACCAAACTGGAACGGTCTTGCATCCGGGCTGATATCATCTCCCTGCCCCGGCCTGTGTGTATGATGATCGCCCTGTTTTGTTTTCTTCAGCTTGCCGAAAATTTCTTCCAGGCTGCGTTTTCTTATACTTTGTTCTGATTTTGAAGTGATGGATATTTCACCGCTCTGATTATCTTCTTTTATATAACCATTCTCTTTCAGCTCATCTATAAAATCACCCATACCATAATCATCGCCGGTAAGCTGGTATTGTTTGTCCAGTTCGTTGAGCCATTGTAAAGCCTCAGCTACATCACCATTGGTGTATGTGAGTAACTGCATGAAAAGATCAAGCAACTGTTCAAACTTGCTTTTACTATTTTCCGATGGATCAAACTTTAAAAAACGATGCCCAATCATACTTCAATCTACGCAAAATCAGTTTATCAATACTGAACAGAATGTTAAGCATTTTGTTCAAAAAATCCCGGTAACAGTACCGGGATTTATATTATTTGGATGAGTCTGTTTTTATCGCTTTACCTGCTTCTGGCCCCGCGCCTTTCGCCTGGTTCATCTGGTCCAATTGCTTTAAGCCATTGAGATAACTTTCAGCCACCCTCCTTTCTTCTTCCATCGATTCCCGCATGCTTCCTTCGAGGTGATCATAAAAGCGAAGCTGCTGTTCAAGATCTTTTTTAACTGAACGGGAAACTTTCACCGCAAGGTCTTTTGCATCAGCGGCATAGCAGGCCTGCAGGAACATCAATGAATTACGGTTATGCTGGTTGGCCCGGCTCGCCATCCCATAAGCAAAGTTTTCATCCAGCATCATCTTATCTACTTTGGTGAGCGCATTCCTTGCTTCCTCTTTCCTGTTCTTCGATGCAAGATCCAGCGCCAGTTCTGTATATGCTATACGGATCGTATTCAGGTGCCTCCTGTTCTCTTCATCAAAATATACATTATGAAGATTCGCGTTGCCGAAAGAAAATACATTCATCATTTTATTCAACGCCCAGTCTGTATTTACCTGGTTCTGTCCTTCAACTGGGACCAGCCTGAATGTTAACCCGTCTCTTCTTACATATTTTCCAAATCCAAGTTCATCATAATTACCTGTAAAGTAGATCGGTCTTTTCCAGTGACTTGCTGCAATGATATTCAGCATCGCCAAATCGTTTTTCAGCAAGCCTGATTTATTTGCTGGAATCTCGAATTGCATTTCACTTACTACACTGTCTTTCGCATTCACCGTTCCGTTTTGCAGCACCAGGTTTTTATCAACCGGCACCGAAACTTTTCTAACAGGGAAAGTATTGAACATATCGCCACCACCCCTGTCTACCATTGTAGACGGATCATCGCTTCCCACATAATTTTTCATCATGTCGTATAGATCATAATATTTCGTTTCAGGAAACTGTGGTTTCGGAGTATACAATACATAATCCCTGTTACGTCCTTCTGTTTTTTCAGGCCCCCATATCACATCGATAGGATCGCTCTTGTTTACTTTATAACGCAGCTGGTTAATGTACCAGTCGATCCCTAATAAACTTGTATTGATCACACGGATATCCGGCCTTATGCCTTCTACTTCCTGTGCATACCATAAAGGATAAGTATCGTTATCACCAAAAGTGAAAAGTATTGCATTCGGTGCGCAGCTTTCTAAATAATCCTTGGCAAGGTCCCTTGCCATTTGTTTACGGCTGCGGTCATGATCGTCCCACTCCTGCTGGCCCATTAATAACGGAACGCAAAGCGAAAGCGCCACTGCCACCAGCACGATAGATTTATAATTCTTCAGGTATTTTAAAATATAGGGAACACCGGCCGCGATCAATCCAAATAAAATCCCAAACCCAAGACCGAAGCCTAACCCTCTTCCTGCGGCAAGGCCCGCCAGTAAGGCAACCGCGGCGATTACTGCACCACCTGTGACCACGCCGTTCATTAGTTTTCTGTCCCAGTTCGCTGCAAGGTCAATGAAATATAAAACGGCCAGGCCTATCCATATTGCAAATGCGTAGAACGATCCTACATAAGCGTAATCACGTTCACGGGGCTGGTAACCGGCCTGGTTCAAATAAATAACCACGGCGAAACCTGTAAAAAAGAATAGCAGGAAAGTAATGAACCCATCATCTCCTTTTCTTTTGAACTGGTAAAACATCCCGATCAATCCTAAAATAAATGGCAGCAGGAATAATTTATTATTCGCTTTATTATGCTGAAGACTGTCTGGCATATAAGACTGATCGCCGTATAATGCATTATCCATAAAGCCGATTCCTGTTATCCAGTTTCCATCTCTTACATTGCCAGAGAATAGACCCTGCACATCGTTTTGTTTACCGCTGAAGTTCCAGAGAAAATAACGCAGGTACATCCAGTAGTTCTGGTAGCTTACAAAAAACTTTATGCTCTCGCCAAAAGTGGGCGCTCTTTCATAAGTGCCATCCTGCTGCTTTTGAATGCCCAGGAAAAAAGAATAATAATCTGCGTGTCCCTGGTCGTTACTCGCATCCCATACTCTTGGGAACACCATTTTATCATCAGGCATATAAACATAATGCCCGTCTTTTCCGCTCTCTATATATTTATCTTTTCCTTTCTCGTATTTGGTAGAAGTATATTTAAAATCCACGGGCTGTGCAGTGAATTTCTGGCCATATATGATAGGGAAATCGCCATATTGTTCACGCCCCAGGTAGCCGACTAAACTCATTGGATTATCAACGTTATACATATCTACTGCAGGATCAGCATTACTGCGGATCATTGTTGTGAGATAAGTACTATAACCGATCAATATAAATGCGAGGCTCCATAAAGCCAGTCGCAGGTAGGGCCAGTTTCTTTTCGTGGCATAACGTAAGCCCAGCCATATCAGCACGGCAAGTAAAACAAAGAAGAAAATAAACCCTGTGAAGAAAGGAAGCCCAAGTGAATTTTTAAAGAAGACATCAAATGCGCCCGCTCCTTTTATAGAAAATTGTATTACCGCAACCTGTACAATGCCGGTTACCACACAACCGATAATAAAAAATATATAAGCGCCGCCTATGTAAGCTTTTCTTTGTTTGTTGAAACTTTCTACGAGGTATAACAAACCTATGCCGGCACCGACTGCAAAAATTACAAGCCCGGCCATGGTCGCATCCATCGGTACATTTCTTTCCGGGTTCGCCTCACCGTTCGCAGCTAAAAGCGCCGCGACAAATGCGAGTGCACCGCCGATAAGCGTAAGTCTTACAAACCATTTCCTGATAAGGGGATAATTAAATGTATTGCCCCGGCGGAAATAATAAACCATTACAATCGCAGGTATCGTTAACAGGTTCAGCAAATGGACACCAATGGAGAGACCCATCATAAAAAATATAAAAACGATCCAGCGGTCCGCACCTGGTTCATCGGCTTCATGTTCCCATTTTAAAATGGCCCAGAAAACGATGGCGGTAAAGAAAGAAGAAAGTGCATACACCTCGCCTTCCACTGCAGAGTACCAGAATGAATCTGAAAATGTATACGCTAAAGCACCAACAACTCCAGCTCCCATCACTGACCATATTTGCATGCTCGTTAATTCCACTGCTGTTTTCTGAACAATGCGGCGGGCAAAGTGAGTAATGGTCCAGAATAAAAAAAGTATGGTAAACCCACTCGCCAGAGCACTCATGATGTTCACGGCTTTAGCAGCAGTGGCAGGATTATCACCAAAAAGGATAATAAAAAAACGGCCTATCAAAACGAATAGTGGCGCCCCGGGCGGATGCGGAATCTGCAGTTTAAATGCACTGCTCACAAATTCGCCGCAATCCCATAAACTGCCACCGGCTTCAGAAGTTAAGATGTAGACGGTACAGGCGATCAGGCAAACGATCCATCCTGTAAGATTGTTGATCCGTTTAAAATTCATCTGGATACTTTTTTCTTTTAAGATTTTTTCAGGAATGCACTAATGAGAAGGCATTCAATGTTTTGGTTCAAAGTGTCGCAAACCTAATTGAAAAAGAGCATTTTTGAAAAGCCTATTTAGCGGCGGGGGAAATTTTAACGAAACCATGAAAAGGTTGGCGGTTGGCAGATGGCGGTTGGCAGTTGACGCATACCAGATTGCAAACTCTTTTTAAATATTAAAATGCATGGACTGCATGTTGTTGTATTCGCCAACTATCAACCGCCAACTAAATTCCTATCTTTGCCGCCATGATCAAACGGCGTTCTGTAGCATTTCATACACTGGGTTGTAAACTCAATTTTTCCGAAACCTCCACCCTTTCCCGCATACTGGAAAGTGATGGTTTTGAGAAGAAAGCATTCGAGGACCTCGCAGATGTATATGTGATCAACACCTGTTCCGTAACTGACAACGCCGATAAAGAATGCCGCCAGCTGGTGAGAAGGATCCAGCGTAAATCGCCGGAGAGTCTTGTAGTTATCACCGGCTGTTATGCACAGTTAAAACCAAAAGAGATCGCAGAAATACCCGGAGTAGACCTGGTACTGGGTGCTGCTGAAAAATTCAACATCACCAAACATCTGCAGGAACTCACCAAAGGTGATTCAACCCGCATCAGCAGTTGTGATATCGAAGAAGTTACCGGCTTTCATGCGTCCTACTCGCTCAACGACCGCACCCGTACGTTTTTAAAGGTGCAGGATGGATGCGATTATACCTGTTCGTTTTGTACCATTCCGATGGCCCGTGGTAAAAGCAGGAGTGACAGCATTCAAAATGTGGTAGCTAACGCACATGAACTCGCAAACAAGGGCGTAAAAGAAATTGTACTCACGGGCATTAACCTCGGCGATTTTGGTAAAGGTCCCTACGGAAATAAAATTCACGAAGAGCATTTTTACGACCTGGTAAAAGCCCTGGATAAAGTGGAGGGAATAGAACGTTACCGCATCTCCTCCATCGAACCTAACCTGCTTACCCACGAGATAATTGAGTTTGTTGCTGCCAGCAAAAAGTTTATGCCCCATTTTCATATTCCGCTGCAAAGTGGCAGCAATGAAATATTGGGAGCCATGCGCCGCCGTTACCGAAAAGAATTATACGAGGAAAGGGTTCAGCTCATCAAACAATTAATCCCTCACTGCGCCATCGGGGCTGATGTGATCGTTGGGTTCCCCGGTGAATCAGATGAAGCCTTCACCGAAACGTTCGATTTTCTTCACAGGCTGGATATTTCTTATCTCCACGTTTTTACTTATTCCGAACGGGCCAACACAAGGGCACTGGAAATAAAACCATCCGTTCCGTTAAATATTAGGCACCAACGCAACAAAACGCTGCGAAACCTGTCTTATATGAAGATGCAGTACTTTACCGGTCAGCATGCTTCGCAAGTTAGAAAGGTATTATTCGAGGCACACAATAAAGAAGGTTTGATGGAAGGCTATACAGATAATTACATCAGGGTGGCTACTTCTTACAATCCCGAACTTGCGAATAAGGTTGTTGACTGGCAGTTATAAAAAATCTTTCACCCGCTTTTTGGCGTATATACATACAGATGAAAAGGTACCAGGCCATAATACATTTTAAACTAGACGAGGATTTCATGACCCTCGTACCGCCTCATCGTACCTATATCAATTACCTGATCAATAAGAACCTCGTAGAAAGCTATGCAGTAAGCATGGAATCGCAGACCATCTGGATCATCATAAATGCGGAGTCAAAATCTGAAGTTGATGAATTCCTCACAAAATCTCCCTTGTATAAATTCTGGACATATAACATAGAAGAGTTATTTGTACTGGACGGGCAGCAGTTCAGGTTCCCGAGTGTACAGTTAAATTAATGCGTAAAAAGCTGCTACTCAGTCCTCATTTTTTAATTATTCGTTGTTCCTTTTTTGTTTTTATTCCACCCTTATCTTTGTGGTGCTTACAAATGCTAACCGCATAACCTCCCATTAAATTCTATTGCTACGCCCGAAAGGTTCTAACCCATTAGATCCATTTTGAACTATTTAAAACCGGAGTTGTTATGTATTCGTATGCGTTGCTGGAACCTGAATGTTATTACCTGGTGCAAGAAAAAGCGGATGAAGGATTAACCCTTATCCAGGTAAAAGTAAAATCTGATCATTGCATGTATGTCTGCAGATATGCAGATGAAGTGCTGATGGAATGGAAGCGAAAGTCGGATCCTATTCATGATATAGTAGAACTGTTGAGTGATGATGTTGTAAGTGAATGGACAGCGGTTTACAACAGCAGTGAGGATGCTTATTATGAAGAAGATGATGAAGAATAGCTGAATGAAGTTTTTGTAAAAAAATTTGGGTGGAAAAGCTGGGCGCCTATCTTTGCACTCCCAATACAAAAAGGGAGCATAGCTCAGCTGGTTTAGAGCATCTGCCTTACAAGCAGAGGGTCCGCGGTTCGAACCCGTGTGCTCCCACTAACAAACCTCCAATGATATTTTCACTGGAGGTTTTTTTATGCCCGGATTAATGACTAAAAACTGATACCACTTATGGGTGATCAACTATCACTCGAGTACAACTAGGGTGGGCTTTACCTACGCTTTACCATGGGACTCCCAGTTTGCGTGTATCCATTACCCTACAGTTATGCCGCCCTGGAAACAGGTTTGTCCGTTAAGTAATCGGGGATGAAGTTTGACCCGGTTCATTTTCTCTAATGGTATTTCGCAAATTAATTATTCTTCCGTCCATGCCTGCGCAGCTTTAATGGCCCTGGCCCAGTTCTTTGTCATGGCAGTTCTTTCTTCAGTCTTCATCGACGGTTCAAATGTGCTTTCCTTCTGCCAGTATTGTTCCAGTTCTTTCATATCATTCCAGTAACCCACTGCCAGTCCTGCAAGATATGCAGCGCCTAATGCGGTAGTCTCCGTGATCTTCGGCCTGATAACAGCACAATTAAGTATATCACTCTGGAACTGCATTAATTGATTATTTATAGTGGCGCCGCCATCCACTCTTACTTCTTTAATGTGTATTCCCGAGTCGGCTTCCATCGCTTTTAAAACATCCATGGTTTGAAATGCGATACTTTCTACTGCCGCTTTAGCAAGATGCGCATTCGAGGTTCCCCTGGTAATACCAATGATCAAACCTCTTGCATGCTGGTTCCAGTAAGGTGCGCCCAAACCTGTAAACGCGGGAACCATATACACACCACCATTATTTTCTACCTGCGCCGCCAACGCTTCTACTTCGCCCGAAGTTTGAATTAATCTTAATCCATCCCGTAACCATTGCACAACAGCACCTGCTATAAAAACACTTCCTTCAAGTGCGTATTGAACTTCACCATTGATCTTCCATGCAACGGTAGTAAGTAAATTATTATGTGACGTAACTGGTTTTGTTCCTGTATTCATCAGCATGAAACAACCGGTGCCATAGGTATTTTTTACCATTCCCGATTGTGTACACATCTGGCCGAACAAAGCGGATTGCTGGTCACCGGCTATTCCTGCAACAGGAATATTTGCTGCAGTTAAAAGGTTTTGAGTATGTCCATACACTTCGCTGCTCGAACGAACATCAGGCAACATGCTGGCCGGAATATCATATATCTTCAGCAGATCTTCGTCCCACTGCATCGTATGAATATTGAACATCATGGTGCGGCTGGCATTACTCACATCGGTAGCATGTACTTTGCCATTGGTAAGTTTCCACAACAACCATGAATCTATTGTCCCAAAACACAATTCGCCATTCTTCGCTTTTGCTTTTGCACCCGCAACATTATCCAGTATCCATTTTACTTTGGTGGCAGAAAAATAAGAATCAGTTACCAAGCCGGTTTTTTCTTTTATGATCTTATCTGTACCGTTTGATTTTAATTCATTGCAATAATCAGAGGTGCGCTTATCCTGCCAAACGATCGCATTATAAATCGGCTGGCTGGTTTTACGATCCCATACTACAGCCGTTTCCCGCTGGTTAGTGATACCAATTGCAGCAATATCATGAATGGTGAGACCCGCTTTTAATACTGCCTCTGTTGCTACGCCTAATTGGGTTGACCATATTTCGTTGGCATCATGCTCAACCCAACCGGGTTGCGGAAATATCTGTGTGAATTCTTTTTGAGCAACAGCAACGATATTGCTTTGCTTGTCGAAAATGATAGCACGTGAACTCGTTGTTCCCTGGTCGAACGATAAAATATACTTGGACATAGCAATCTTTGTTTTTTACAATATAAGTGATAGCTTCTTTATAATTGTTTGAATAAATCCGGGTAGTCACTAATAACACCATCAACACCCAATGCTTGCAAATTTTTAATTTCTTTCAGTGTATTCACAGTCCAGGGGATCACACGAATATTTAGTTTGTGACAATCATCGACAAATTGTTTTGTAACCAATGCGAAATTAGGACTGATAACTGTTGGTTTGAAACCGAGCTTTTGAACAAAATCATTCACCGTTCCATTTTCCTTTGCTTCAAGCAACAAGGAAGTTTGAATTGCCGGGTATTTCGCATGCAGGTATTGCAACGGCCGCATGTCGAAAGACTGAATAATGGTGCGGGCAGTTATTTTTTTCTCAACCAACACCTTAACCACCAGCTCTGCAAACTCAGGAACGGCAGGGTGATTAATATTGTCTGTACTCTCTTTCGATTTTATTTCAACATTATAATTAATGTCCCTGTTTTTTTGAGAAGCATATGTTTCAGCGGCATCTATCAGCGAAGCAAATAAAGGTTTATACGCTGGTATTTTTTTCTGCCGGGGGAATTCAGGATATGCTTTCAATCCTACATCATATTTACGAATACTGTCATAATTCATATTGTACAGCAAACGTTTTCTTGATTCTTCTTTCGATAAAAATTTTCCTTCCGGGGTCGTTGTGATGAGTTCATTAAAAAAAGGATCATGAGATACAACCACTTTTTTATCTTTTGTAATATGCAGATCAAGCTCCAGTGTATTCACCCCTTCATCTATGCCCCTGAGCATCGCTTCGATGGTATTTTCAGGCATTAAGCCCCTCGCACCGCGATGGCCTTCTTTATCAAAACTGACAAAATTAAATTGATTGTTTTTCCTGGTAGCTGAACATGCTGCAAAAACGGTTATCATGCATATTGAAAAAAATATTTTCATAAAATGATCATTTAAGATAACCTGATTCAAGGAGCAACTTTCTCCAAACATTATATCCTTCTGCATTCAGGTGCAAACCATCTGCTGTGTATTTACGATCAAGGCGATTTGAAGCGTCAACAAAAAGAGGGTAAAGATCTATCAGTGTAATATTTTCTTCTTTCGCGATCTTTTTCAATTCGCTGTTAACGTATAAAATATGTTCGTCCTTGTTATAATGATTTTTGAATTGCGTGAATGTATTATTCACCGGCAATAAGGTATGAAAGTAAATTTTCGTTAAAGGCGATTCTTTTTTTATCCGGTGAATAATCGTTCTGTAATTGCGAAGAATAAATGAATCAGGAATGTTTCGTGAAATATCGTTTATGCCTATCAACACAAAAACTTTGGCGGGCTTTCCCTCCGTTATTTCATCCAGTCTTTCTAACACACCGAATGTAATGTCGCCGCTGATACCCCGGTTGCGAACATTATTCATTCCCAGCAACTCTGCCCATTCTGCTCTTGAAGTAATACTGTTTCCTAAAAAAATAATATCTGTTTTCGCATTGGGATAAGTTCTGAATTGTGCCACTCTTATCGCATGATCCGTTGGGCGAAATGTACTGTCCCAGGCTGGTTTCGTTTGCCCAGTTACAATAACACACAGCAAACTGAAAAAAAGTGCGAGTGATGGTTTTTTCTTCATTTAGGAAACATGATGTGTAAGTGTATATTCTTTTCCAAAACGATCTGTTGCAGTGATCACCACTTCTTTTGCTTCAGCTGGCAATACCGCCCTGAAAAGATGATCCGTTAATTTCGGTTCTGCAAATCCTCTTGCTGCCGGCATATTGGGTCCTAAGAAGGCACCATATGCAACAGGATCATAACCCGTGAATTGTTCCAGCGAACCTTTACTAATGCCGTTCACTTTGTATTCATTTTTCCAGGCAGGATCGTAGTTCCAGATATTTACAACGATCTGTTTTGTTCCACTGTCTGTTGTGATTACAGATGCGCTGATCTGGTGATCTGCTTTTTGTCCTACAGATTTATAGAACCAGCTTAATTCTGTACCGACTACTTTATATACACCATAACCACAAGGCGTTCCGTCTGTGCAGATGGGGCCCGTCCACCAGGCACCACAAACAGTTCCATGATTGTGTTCGTAAATATTGTTATTAAGATCGTTCACATGATAATGTGTATGCCCTGTCATGATATGCACTTTCCTGTCACCAAAAACATTATAGAGGTCTTGCTTGTTTTTCACTCCGCTGTGTACAGGAATGTGTGCGCAGAATATGATCAGGTGATCTGCTGGAACGAAAGACAAATCTTTCTTCAACCAATTCAATTGTCTTTCTGCAAAAAAGCCATCGTACTCACGGTCCTTTCCCATGTAACGCACATTATCCATTACCACGTAATGAACTTTGCCCCTGTTAAATGAATAATCACATGGTCCGTACAATTTTTGGAAAGTATCATCAGAAGTTTCATCACCGCCATTGTTATAATCCATGTCGTGGTTACCGATGCATGAAAAGAAAGGAATGTTCATTTGTGCAACCGCTTTTTCATACTGCGGAAAAAGTTCGTGGCTATCCCATACTATGTCACCTACACAAATGCCGTGTAACAATTCACCTGCAGTTTTAGCAGCCACCCAGTTCTGAACATCAGGAACTGATTGCTTTAACATCTTTCCTACGTCCTTCATATTTTTCACCTGGGGATCGGCCCAGATAAGGAACTCATGTTCGTTATCACTTTTATTTAAAGGAACAAGATCGAAATCAACTTCTTTATCCATTACATCCTGCACCAAACGGTAATGCCTTGCAATATTATTTTCATTTGCAAATGCATAACCCGCAGGTGTACTGATGAATACAGCTGTCGCATCGCTGTTCCATTCAAATTCATATTTGCCGAGCGAGTCGGTTGTGATAACGCTATAGCCATCACTAACCACAACACCTTTTACACCTTTACCTTTTGATAAAACTTTCCCCCTGCATTTTTTTCCTGTAAGTGAGAACGCAGCTGCGGGCATTGCACCTATAGCAATGAGACCACCAGTGAAAGTCGTTATGTTCTTTAAGAAAATTCTTCGGTTCATCACATCAGTAAAGTATAGATTGAACAATGACGATGCACATGATAAATGTGCTTGTTTAGTTTATTATTTTCGTTGCACCTGTTGTTTCTATTTCTGAAACTGCTGATGTTTTACTTAACAAATAGTTTGTTTGAAATCTTGCTTTTGTCCATTTACCCAATGTGATATTATATTCACCCCCGAGCATTTGAAAATAACCCAGGTCAGCTGTAGGATAAGCGAGATTCAAAGTGTTAGAACCTGAACGGTAAAAAGGCTGATCTACAAGCGTTATAGGATTTTTGATATCATACCAATCAGTATTGGTGATGCGATAACCCACCGCAGGCGGGCCGGGAGTATAAAGAGAGCCACCTGTTCCTACGAAGATCACATCTAAAGGAACACTAGCAGCAGTTACATCCGTTCCCTTAAATACAGCAACTCCGGATGCGTTTCCGCTATTAGCGTATAAGCCGGATGTGGCAGTACCAAATCCATCACCGCCCGTTGTTGAATAGTTGTATGAGCGTATCCATTTAGAAGATGCCATGCTGGTTGATGAAGCACCATTGATCGTTTGATTAGATCCGCCTACATAAAAATATTCTCCTTTTTTAACGGAACCGGAAGTAAGGTTCATTTTATAAGTACGCAATCCGCCTGCAGCCCATCCATTTGCAGGGAAGCCTGTTGGCGTAGATGCGTTTGCGTTATTCGTTACAACAACAGAATAAGGTTGTACTGCAAAATTAATGTCAAGGGTTGCGATCAGTTGTGTGTATTCATAGTTACCATCACCACCAGCCACATCAGCCAGAAATCCTGAAATAATGATATCCGGCGTTGCCATCGAAGAACTCAACACAATAATATCACCCTGCTTACGAATGCGAAAATGTGGCGCTAGTGAATCTTTCCCGACAACAGTATTAAAGGTGATACCGGTAAAATTTGCATAAAACGGAAGTGTACTGCCGGCGAAAGTTGCCCCTGCATCCGTTCTTAATGTAAGATCACCAAAACCGTCATTCATAACTTTGTCGCCTGAATACGTATCTGTAGGTTTTGGTAATGGATTAAATCCAACTTTAACGATAACACTCAATACACTTTCATAATCACCGGGCTTCGCCAGTATCTGTGAAGTGGTAACCCTGTTAACAACGATTGAATTTCCTGAAGAAATTTTAGAAACAGCACTTGAAGGTATATTGGTGATCTGTAAAATGCCATTCGCTCTTGTAAGTGTTCCGCCTTCAATGTTGATTATTACTGAATCACCGGGCACATAATTAGCTGCATCATTACCTATGTTCACAGCAATCCCACGCAAAAGAGAAAGCCGGCGATTATCCTGCACGATCAATAATCCGGCGGGAAGATTTTTTCCGGAATGATCAGACACCACCATTGCAGCGAGCTTATTTGCACCGCCAAGATTTTCTTTAGTTAGCGAAACATCGCTGCCTTTATACAAGGTCTTGATATCATAAATGGCTATATAAGGGCTTAATGTATCACCAGGATAATTACCATTCTTGTTACAACCGCTGAGCAGGAGTACGCTCGCTGCAAGAACGGAAAAATATATAAAAAACTTTTTCATCAGACTGTGTTTAAGTTGTATGAATTGGGGTGTTCAACATTATGGTTTTTGCCACCATACCTGCGTGGAGATCACATCGGGACCTTGTACAGCTATAGCGTTTTTGTAATTGGTTGGATTGGTAGACTGAACATACACCGGGTAAGCCATACGTGCCGGCATGATGCCATTGTTTGCAAGTCCCGGACCTTTAGGCAAATTAGGATGACCCGTACGGCGATATTCAAACCACTGCTGCAGATCAGTGAGGAACAGAGCATAGTATTTTTGTAAATGAATGCGTTCCATTTTCAGATCAAGCGATGCATTATTGTCCCATGCCATGCTAACGCTTCCGTTTCCATATTGCATACTGGCATTACTCAGGAAAAGAGCGAGGTTATCGTTCCAGCCCGGTAACCATAATGTAATGCGGCTCTTTACACCGTTCTCATAATAACCCTGTGCGGTTCCGGTTGTTATAAAACCTTTCACGTGCGCCTCTGCCAGTATGAATTGCAGTTCAGAATAATTCATTATCATTCCAGCCAAAGGCTCTGTCATTAATGTTGACGTAGATGTTGTAGAATAGAAATAGGAATATTTCGTTACACCTGCGCCTGGTGAATAACCACTCACTACACCTTTGAATGCGCCCTGGTATGGCGCAATAGCCCAACGGTTAATTCCATTTGTGCCGTATGTAGGAATATCAATTACAGGATCGCTCCAGTTTACCAGGTTACTGATAAAGAAATCTCCGATACCGGGGGCTCTGAAATCCTGTTCACGTACCGTCATCAAAGGCGAAGTGTAAGGTGCAGCACCCGTCCATCTTAAAACGGCAGATTCTGCATTCGAAGTCATGATCGGATAAGTGGATGCATTGGTCTCTACAATGTCTTTTATTTTTTGTTTACAGAAAGCGGCTACTTCTGCTTTGCCGGAGATGCGCATGAGCAGCCTCAGATAAAGGCTGTTTCCGAATTTGCGCCATAACGCTATATTTCCATTATAAACAGGATCGGAAGACGCAACAATGCCGGTATTATTTTTTAATAACAAATTTGCAGAATCCAAGGCCTGGAATATTCCCATGTAAATATCTTTCTGCCTGTCAAACGGCGCCTCGTATACAGCACTGTCTCTTGCAAGCAAGGCTTTAGTAAATGGTACATCACCGTAGGTATCTGTCAGCAGTGAATAGATCCACGACTGGCAGATCAACGAAATTCCCTGGTACGAAGTATTAAAACTGACACCAGGTTTAGATATATTATAGATATCCCTGAAGTTTACCAGCTGAGAATACCAGCCATTGTATAAATAATCTGAAAAGCCGGAACGATAATCATACCGGAAGACTTTTCCTTCTGCATCGCTGATATCAACAGAAACCTGCATCAGTTCATTGTTGAAATTGCGATTACGGATCATGTTATATGTCATGGTATTCACCAATGCCGGCGCAAGCAATTGTTGCGGTAATGCATTGGGAGTATTATTGGGATCGGTATTAACCGTTTCAAAATCCTTTGTGCAGGATGTGAAAACAACACCGGCTAATGCTAATATGGTTACTATCTTTTTCATTTCTCTTTTCTTTTAAAGCTTAAAAGGTTACTACAAGGTTTACCCCTATTGTACGTGTTGAAGGGAACTGCCCTATTTCAAAACCGCGTACAATATCAGTTCCGCTCAGTGTTCCAAATTCAGGATCGAAAGCGGGCCACGGAGACCATATGAAAAGATCACGTCCATAAACACCTATCGTTGCTCTTTGTGCACCGATCTTTTTTGCAATGGCCGGGCTTAATGAGTAGTCAAGTCTCGCTTCCCTGAATTTGATAAAGTCTGTACTGAAAGTGCTTCCTTCGGCATTATCAATTCCCCAGTGTGAACGATAGTATTCGTCAATGTCGGTCGCGATCACATCATTGGTTCTGTATTTATTGGTACCTGCATCATACACAACTCCATTGCCAATAATTCCATTATATCTTCCTGGCACCGTTGCAGCGAGTTTGCCTTGTTCTGCCAATTTATAATGCATCAGCGAATGACCTACTGCGCCATGCTGCGCATCAAATAACAAATGCAGGCGAACTTGTTTGTAAGTGAAGTCATTACTGAAACCTAATTTCCATTTAGGAATAGTATTACCTAAATATTGAACATCAGGATTCAATAAAGCAGTTCCGGTAGAGCTGTTGTAAACTACTTGTCCGTCAGGCGCTCTTAAATATCCCTGCCCATATAAGTCTCCCATACTGCCACCCACTTTAGCAACAATTTGTCCGCCACCTACAGGACCTCTTTGTAACACCACGGCACTATCAGCCAGTTCAGTTACCCGGTTACTATTGGCAGAGAAAACAACACCTGTTGTCCACCGGAATGTTTTGTTTATAATAACGGGTGTTCCTGTTACAGAAACTTCAATTCCTTTATTTCTTACCGCGCCTGCATTGATCACTGATTGCGAATATCCCGTTGCCTGGTCTATGATACGATTCAATATCTGGTCTTTTGTAGTTCCCGTATAAACAGCAACATCAACATCAAGTTTATTCTTAAACATCCTGAGTTGTGTACCCAATTCATAAGTGATCGTTTTAAGCGGTCTGAGATCAGGATTGGTAAGTGTTGAAGGATTGGTTAAACCACCATTGTATAAACTTCCTGCACTGGTATAATTATACGCGGTTAAATACGGGGTTGTACCACCGCTACCTACACCCGAAACTGAAAAACGAAGTTTCGCAAAGTTGATGGCCTTTGGCAATTTGAAAGCCTCTGAGGCAACAAGGCTCATGTTAAGAGAAGGATAGAAAAATCCTGAATTGTCCTTACGCAGTGGTGTTGCCAATACGCTGTTCCAGTCCTGGCGTGCAGTGAAATCTGCAAATAACATGTCTCTGTAAGATCCTGCTATCATACCATAAAAACTGTTGATGGCATAACGGCTTTGATAAGGCAAAGTAACCAACGGTCCTGCACTGTTCGATAATGCATAGACACCGGGGAAGGTGAGAGAGTCGGCACGCACTTCATCTTTATTATACCTGTTCTTCAAAGTACTTCCACCCGCGGTGAAGGTTACGGTATAAAGACTGTTTATTTTTTTGTTGTACCTCAGCAAAATATCACTGCTCACTTCCTGGGAAAAAATATTCTGCGTACGATAACTGCCTTTCGGAATTTTAGTACCTGCATCATAAGGACGTTGCTGTGAACGTAATTCGTAAGACATATCTAATGATGATCTTACTGATACGGACAGATCCTTGGTGAAGTTATACGTGGCCTGGATGTTACCGGTAACGTTATGCCTGTTAGATTTGTTCAGGTATTCGTAAGCGATAGCAAAAGGATTTTGCGGAAAAGAACTGAAGGGGTATTGAATATCTCTCTGCTCTTTACCCAAAGCCCAGTAATTGCGAAGCCAGTTTGGGTCTGCGCTTGGCTGCCAGAAAATATACCAGTACATAATAGCCTGGTTACCGTAACCAACGCCTGGTAAATTATCACTCCACTTATTATTGTAATTCACTTTTGCGTTGATCTGTAATTTATCTGTCAGTTTAGAATTTACAGCAAGCGAAACACTGTTACGGTTATAACCAGTGTTGGGAGCGATCCAGTCGTTCTTCACATTGGTAAAAGAAAAACGTGCAGAGTTACGGTCATTACCGCCATCCAGTGTGATCGTATTTGTAAGTGTATGCCCTGTTTCAAAATATTCTTTACCATGATCAGGATATGGTACCCATGGCGTTCTTACCGTTCCCACTTTTTGCGTAACCGGATCGTACTGGAAAAATGATTGCCCGTCGAATTTAGGGCCGTATGCAGAGCTGGTAGCACTTGTACTTGCACCATCCGCGGTTGCCCCGAAAGAATAATAATTAGACCCGCCCGTTCCTTGTCCGTACTGATGCTGAAGATCAGGCCAGCGATTCACCTGCTCTATAGAAGCATTGGAATTGAATGACACACCTATTCCCTTACGGGTAGTCTTGCCAGATTTAGTAGTAATGATCACGGCACCATTAGCACCGCGTTGTCCATATAATGCGGCAGCGCCGGGCCCTTTTAAAACTGTGATGGATTCTATGTCTTCAGGATTAATATCGTTTACACCGCTGCCGTAATCAACCGGCATGTTATCACTGCTAGTTCCATAAGCACTTTCACCGTTGATCGCGGTACGGCGACCACTACCCTGGTTAATCACTACTCCATCAACCACAATCAATGCTTCGTTGTTGCCGGTAAGATTGTTCTCACCACGAAGAATGATTTTATTAGAACCTGTTGGACCACCTCCTGAGCGTACCATATTCAATCCTGCAACCTTACCAGACAAAGCGTCTGTCCAGTTGCCTGAAAGATTCTCAGACAATTGTTCGCCTTTAACAACGGTGGTGGAATATCCAAGTGCTTTTGTTTCACGCTTGATACCTAATGCTGTTACGGTCACATCTTCGAGCAGGTTAGTGGTTTCCGTAACGGTAAGATCCAGCTGGTTTTTCTTACCAACCTTATACTCCAGCGTTTCATAACCTACACCCGTTATAATAAGTGTTTGTCCTTCTGCGGCATTAATACTGAAGGCGCCGTTAGCGTTGGTTGTAGTTCCTGTTTTGGTATTTTTTACCAGCACAGTTGCGCCGCTAACCGGTTTTTTGTCGGCTGTGGTAACAGTACCGGAAATGGTTCTTTGCTGTGCGCCCGAATAAAAGGCTACAGACATCAGGATAGTGATCATCAGAAAAATTCTGCTTCTCATCAATATCCCTGCAGCATGTTTACATGTGTTCATACGCAAGTGATTGGGTGGTTTATTATTAAGTTTATCGTTCTGCTATTTGCAATTAATCAGTTGTTTGTCAAAATATAATGGCGTGCAAGCTGCGTGTAATCTTCAACTTGTTTATCTATCCAGTGCTTATCCTGTTTCAATTCTTCCGCCATGATCCTTGCCACTTCAGGCGCTATCCTCACGCTTTCAGTTGCGTCTAATAAAAGTGCACGTGTTCTTCTTGATAAAAAATCTTCTACGGTTCTTGCCATCTCGTGTTGTACTGCCCATGTGATCTGTGTGCGATGGATCTGTAATGCTTCACTCAACCAAACACCCGCAGAACCATTCATCTGCTGTTTAAGCAGCGGTGCATCACTTCCATAGAAATAGAAAGGGTCGCTCCAGTTATTTGTTTCTGAGTATCCGTGAATGTGCAAAGCTGCTGTACCTGGTTTCTGATGTGGCCAGTTCAAAGTATGTTCAATCATATTCACCAGGTCTTCTCCCATCTTGCGGTAAGTGGTCCATTTTCCACCAAGCATTGTAAACAAATGCGAGGGTGAAACAATGATCTTATGACTGCGTGAAATTTCTTTTGTTTTCTGGCTGCCGTCCTTTGGTGTAGCCAATGGTCTTAAGCCCGCAAACACACTTAGTACATCTTTACGTTCAGGTTTTTTAGTGAGGTAAGCCGACGCGGTTTCTAAAATGAAATCAATTTCTTTCTCTAATGCAACCGGTTCAAGAGATGCAGTTTTTACAGGCGTATCAGTTGTTCCTAATATTACTTTATGGTGCCAAGGCACAGCGAATAATACACGTCCATCGCTGGTTTTAGGAATCATCATCGCGTTATCAGAAGGATAAAATGATCTGTCGAGAACAAGATGCACACCCTGGCTCACACAAATACGTTTTGCGCTTCCGGGTTTATCCATCTGTAATATCTCATCTACAAAAACACCGGTAGCATTTACTACTGCTTTCGTTTTGAAAACAATTTCATTTCCTGTTTCGGTGTCCACTGCTTTTACTCCGTTCAGGTGTTGCTGATCGTCTTTCAACAACCCCGACACCTTCATATAATTTAATGCAAAGCCGCCTTTTTCCCAGATGGTTTGTACCAGGTTAATAGCAAGCCTGGTATCATCGAACTGACCATCGTGGTATAGTACACCGCCCAGTAAACCATGGGTATTTATACCCGGCATTTTTTCGAGAATTTTCCTGCGTGAAATAAAAACGGAAGAGCCCAGGCTGAATTTGCCGGAGATCCAGTCATACATTTTCATACCAACAATGTATTTCCACTTGTCGAGCTGGTTATAGACAGGGATAACAAACGCCTGGTTCTTTACAATATGTGGCGCATTGCGGTATAACAATCCTCTTTCGATACTGGCTTCACGCACCAGTTTCACATCTCCCTGTGCGAGGTATCTTACACCTCCATGCACCAGTTTAGTACTCCGGCTTGAAGTACCTTTTGCAAAATCTGATTGTTCAAGTAAAAGTGTTTTGTATCCCCTGGAGACCGAGTCGAGAGCTATTCCCAGGCCTGTAGCGCCGCCGCCGATAACAACGATATCCCACAGGTCGTTTTGTGCAGTTAACCGTTGCAGTAATTCTTTTCTGGCAGCCATTGGTGGGACTTCCGATTAGCTTTTAGTTTGGTTTCACAATCACTAAAAACGGAAGCGAAACGAAACTAAATAAAATAAAACGCAACATCAAACTATTTTTTTAACTAATTTTAACAGGATAGCCTTACGAAAGGTTTCGCTTTCGTGAACCCTTATGTTTGCTCTCAACCCTGATTAAAAGCACTAACTGATCCTTTTATGCTCAGCCTGCCCGAACGTCACCAGTTCATCCTGGATAAATTAAAAAAAGAAGGGAATATTAAAGTGTTGGAACTATGCTCTGACCTGAATGTTTCTTCTGTTACTATCCGTAAAGATCTGAAGCTGCTGGAAGACAAGAACCTGGTTTATCGCACACATGGCGGAGGTACACTGGCCAATCCTTACGCGGCAGACAAACACGTTAATGAAAAAGAAAAACTGAACGCATCCCAGAAATCAGGCATTGGTGATATGGCCGCGACGTTGATAGACCCTAATGATTGTATCATTATTGCCTCGGGCACAACTGTATTATCCTTAGCAAAGAAAATTGTTCCTGTAGAAAGCCTTACTGTTATCACTGCCGCATTAAACGTTGCCGCGGAATTAAGTTCAAGAGCCAATACAGAGATTATTTTACTCGGCGGCATATTAAGAAAGAGCAGTAATTCTGTGACCGGGCATTATGCTGAAGAAATACTGCGTGATTTCTCCTGCAGTAAATTGTTTTTAGGGGTTGATGGAATTGATATCGAATTCGGATTAACGACCACCAATATAATGGAGGCGCAGCTGAACAAAAAAATGATAGAGGCCGCACAAAAAACAATTGTACTTGCCGACTCCACCAAATTCGGGAAACGCGGATTCGGAAAAATTTGCGGGCTCGAAGACATTCATCACATTATAACAGACAGTGCCGTTTCTGAACATGTGGTAGAAACCATAAAAAGTTTAGGAATAGAAATTACCATCGTTCAGTAGGTTATATTTCTTTTACTGCCACAAAGACACAAAGGCACAAAGGTTCACGAAGTCAAGAAGTTGGACAGTTTTCCGGGGAAGGAAAGTTCCGATTCTTTTTGTAACCATTTTTCGAAGCTGTATATATTTGGGTCACTTTCTAGTTCGGGTCGAAGACCAGGAATCGTGACCTCTTCAGCACTTTCAAAATATTGTTTCATTTTTTGATTTGATTTGTTGGTGTTATGGCATCCAAAGCAAAAAATCAGGAAAAAGAAAGTAAGTGATAAACCTGGATTGTGCCTGGGTTTCATAGACCTTAATTTGCATTAATTACTTTGGTCACTGTCTCGATGAAGCCCGACTTTAACATTGGGCTTTTCTTATTTATGCCTGGTAGCCTAGAATCGTAGTACGTCCTCAACTTTATCATCAACAAGATAGTGTCCTGTGATCTTGTCTTTTTCAATATCGTACACTAAAACAAAAGTTTTTGCTGGCGCATTATCTCCTTTTGTATCATTAAATAATTTGTGGTCTTTGCAAGTACATTCTGAAGTCTGTGATTTATCCCCTACTTGACTTAGGATAAGAAAATTTCCCTCTTCTTTACCTGCTTTAATTTCAACAAGAGATTTAAGTTACTTGAAGGGTTACTAAAATCCCATATTCCAACCATAGTATAACAAGGTTTTGAAGTTTGCGCTGTACTATTAATTGCAAAGGAAAATAGAAGGATTAAAAACAAAATCTCCTTCATAGTATTTTTAACAATAAACGAATAAAACCTGGCTATTGCAACTAACTTTACTTCGCCGCAATGTCTCCACTTCAAAATCATTATTCGTAAATGTTGACTGAGCACTCACGGTCTTCGCCGCAATGTCTCCTGTGCGATGGGATGTGCAGAGCAATGGACATTGCGGAATCTTTGGAAAAGCAATGTCTCCCTCCATCTATTTTTCATCATTGATCTCCCTCATGATTTCTGCAAATAATCTGGCGGACTTTATTCGGTCGTTAATGTTGTACATTGTTGATACTGCAATTAATTCATCTACCCCTGTTTCAGCAAGAAATGCCTGTATTTTGTTCTTCACAGTTTGCTTACTTCCGACAAAAGAATATTTGAGCATTTGGTTCACGGTAGGATGCTGAAACATTTCCTTTAGCTCTTCGGTCATTTCAGTGGGTGGCTGCAATGGCTCCCTGGCTCCTGTTAACACACCCACAAACATTCTTATTAAGCTGGTAAACAGTTTTTCTGCTTCTTCATCCGTATCTGCTACATATACATTAACCCCAGCCATTGTATAGGGCTTGCTCAAAAATTGCGAGGGCTGAAATTCCTGGTTGTAAATCTTTAAAGCATGGTGTAACCAGGTTGATGCAAAGTGGCTGGCAAAAGCATAGGGCAATCCTTTTTTTGCCGCTAAATGAGCACTGTCTGTACTTGACCCAAGAATATATACAGGAACGCCTGTGCCTTCAGCAACCGTTGCCCTTACACCTGCGGTTTTGTTGTCTAAAGAAAAGTACTGCTGAATTTTTGCCACCTCTTCCGGAAACAACTGTGCAGCCTTCATAAAATCAGGCCGTATGGCTTGTGCAGTGGGCTGGTCTGTACCTGGTGCTCTTCCAAGTCCTAAATCAATACGGTTAGGATATAAATGGGCAAGGGTTCCAAACTGTTCGGCTACAATAAGAGGTGAGTGATTGGGAAGCATAATACCGCCTGAACCTACCCGGATGGTAGCAGTATTCTCCGCCACATATCCTATTAATATTGATGTAGCACTACTGCCGATATTATCTGAGTTGTGATGTTCGGCAAACCAAATGCGTTTATAATTATTAGCTTCAGCTTCTTTGGCTAATGCCAACGAGTTATGAAGCGTTTGTTGTAAGCTGTTACCCTGCGAAACAATGGCAAGTTCTAAAATAGAATACGCTATATGTTGTTCTTTCATAAGTTTAAATTCCGGAGGTTAATTGGGCCATTTCAAAACATTGCGGCGAAGTTCGTGAGTATTCAGCCAACATTTAGAAATACAGGAACACATTGCGAAGAAGTAAAGTTTTTACTTGAACTAAACCGAAAATACATTTAACCGCAGATGACACGGAGAGCCGCAGAGAGACGCGGAGGAAAATTCAATTAGCAAATTAGCAATGACTTTTTATCAGACTTAAATTTTATTAGCGTCTTATTATAGTATTCTCCATGCTCCACAAAGAACATAACCTTCAAGTGAGTGACACAACCATGTTCAATTGAAATACTGAAGCCCGGTTCACAAAAAAAATCCCCCGCCTCGTCGTAGCCTATCACATTTAACTTTAATAAACTATTCAAAAAAAGCATGGCTCATAAATTATTTTACGCACAATGAGCCACATACCATGAGACAGTTTTCATTATTGTATTGATATTGTCGTAATCATTTTAGTTTTCGGATCGAACTCAAACATTACGGTCATGTCAACTGGTCCCCGGGAATTTCGCAAATTAACAAACACCTGGTTCGATGTTTTAGCTGCCCATGAAGACGGGAACATGTTGGCTACAGTTGAAATAGCATCTCTAACTTTTACAGCGTTACCATTCAACATTACAAAATGATAATTAGGCTTGGTAAAAGCCAGTGCCCCTAATCTATTTTTTGTGAACCACGCTTCGGCACCGGTATAAACATAATGGTTTACGTTGCTTTCTTCCACCTCGGAATATTCAGTCGAGAACTTTATTGGCTTCCCGAATTTTTTGGTGAACGCTGACTCATTGAGCAATGCGGTATTTATTGATGAATAAGCTGTGCCTGTTGGACTCATGTCAAAATCAACTAATCTTAGCGTATCAGTGCCCGAGATTGTTTTACCCTTTGCCAAAAAACAAAAAGACGTGATACCAGCAAGTATTAAAATGAAGAAAACTATTTTCCTTTTCATAATATAAAGTTATACGAATGAAGCAATCTTTTGCGCTAAGCGAAGTTTGCACCTTTCGCAAGCTTAGAATTGCTTTATCCAATCCAAAGATGCTAGTAAGTTTTTTACTTGAACTAAACCGAAAATACATTTAACCGCAGAGGACACGGGAGAGCCACAGAGAAACGCGGAGGAAAATTCAATTAGCAAATTAGCAATGACTTTTTATCAGGCTTAAATGGTGCAAAAAGCGCCTAGTACAAATTAACTATTGATCCCCGCTGTTATTCTCCGGTCCTTGTGTTCATAAAAAAATTATTATGAAAAAGATACTTATGAGATTAACAACACCATGGCGGTTGATAATTATTCCTCTTTTTATATTATCAGCCTGTAAAAAAAATACTGACAATCCACTGAAAACTTTAACCGACTTATTCAGTACGGGCTGGAACAGTAAAGAGAATTTTCAGCAGACAATTCCTGTAGCAATCAACTATGGCAACTACCAATCAGGAACCGTATTACCATCAAGCATTGATCTAACATCTAAATTTCCACCCATTGGAAACCAGGGTCAATTAGGTACTTGTGTTGCCTGGGCTACGGGGTATAACACCAAAACATATCTCGACGGTGTGGCTAAAAATCTTTCTCCATCTCAGCTACAATCTTTCACTAATGAATATTCGCCAACTGACCTCTTTTTCTCAATAGATCCCTCCAAAAGATCTTGTAATGGCGGAACTAATTTTGAAGACGCTTTTAATGTACTTATTGCCAGGGGCGTAAACAGTCTTGCTAACGTGCCGTATGATGAAGTATGTCGCTCGAATTCGCCTGGTAATAATGCAACGGCCTCACCTAACAGGATAAAGAATTTTCGGAGAATTCAAGGTTCTGTAAATGAGATAAAACAATATCTGGCAAACGGAACGCCTGTTGTAATGGGGGCCATGGTAAACGGGGAGTTTCAGCTTTTGAGAGGCAATGGAGTGCTTAACAATCTCAACTATACCGGGGATGAGGGCGGGCATGCTATGGTGATTGCCGGATACGATGACTCAAAGGGCGCTTTTCGTATTGTCAATTCATGGGGCCGTACCTGGGGAGATAATGGCTATCTATGGGTAGGATATAATTTTCTCGTAAATAAATTTTGTATACAGGGTGGAGAGAAATCATTGTTTGTTGCATTTAATGATAATAATACTACTATCGTTAACCCACCACCAGCAAGTGGTGGCCCCGACCTTACAGCATTAGTAACTTCTGATTTCACACTTTATCCATCCAGCTCAACGTATATTAATGCACGCAGGGCATTTTTTGATGTAAAAAATATAGGTAATCAAACCATAGCTGCGTCAAGCAACTGGAATATCTACTATCTATGGATGGATGCTTTTAATGCTAATAATTACGGAATAATTTTCCGCGGGGAGTTTACAAATACAATACCTCAGAATAGCTATCAGAATATTAATGCGAATTACTCACGCATCAATTTCAATCTTTCACCAGGGGCATCATTGGGTCAAACCGTTTTTGGATCACCCTATATAAGTTGGGATTATTTTATGCCACAACTCAGTGGAAGTTATTACCTGGTCATGTACATAGACAAAGGGAATAGCAGTGAAACAAATCAAACCAATAATGTTTTTTATGTAACCCAGACACCTAAATTTTTTAACAACGGGTATTCGAACAGAATGGCAAATAGTGCTAAGCCTGAGAACAAATTCCAGTTCCAGGATATATTATCCTTCAAACTTAATTTAAGTGAAAGTGCACTAAGAAATGAAGGTGGTGTAGAATCTTACAGGAAATTGTCTAACGAAAAATTTGCCAATGCATATACATCAGAGGAAATTGTTTCTTTTTTAAAACATAAAATTAAGAATGGAGGTTTATTAAAATAATTGCTCACGCCAGTTAGCCAAAGAGCACCACACTATAGTGGAACATATAGTACCGGGCGAAAGAAACATTGCAGAGAAGTTCGTGAGTATTCAATCAGTTCTTAAGAATACCGGGAACACATTGCGGAGAAATAAGCTAATTAATAAACTGCATGACGAACAACGTTAAAGTGCTTATGAAGTTGTGGCAATAGAAAGAGAGTTCCATCGGGGCTCCAGTACTTAGAAGGCAGCTTTTTTTTACTAAATTATTTCAAATATGTATTCATCCAATTCAACCAAAGCCTGTCTCTTTCCATTTGTGTTACAGGATCGGTGGCATTATGGGCAGGTATTGGCCAGCCAATAAATTTAGTTACCGTACCATTATCTATCAACGTATGATATAATTTATATGATTGCGTAATGGGGACTCTTGGGTCGCCGCTATTTGCCAAAATGAGCGTAGGTGCTTTAATGTTTTTAGCTTCGGTAATAGGTGATTGAGCAATGTATTTTTTCATGTTATCCCCTACAAACGGTGAACCACCCAATGCATCTGCACGACCAACATTACCATCACTGAAATTATATTGATCAACCCAGTCTGTTACCGCAGCACCTGCCACTGCTGCTTTCCAGCCCCCATAGTGCCCTGCTAACCATACTGTCATGTAGCCTCCATACGACCAACCACTTACCCCAATTTTATCGGTGTCTATCATTCCGGTAGATTTTAGCTTTTCTAATCCAGCCATCACATCACGACCTGGACCCGCACCGGCATCCTGTACAATTGCTAGTTTGTATTCATTACCCAGATTATCGCTTCCTCTATAATTGGGTTCAAATACAAAATATCCTTCGTTAGCCAAAATTTGAGGAAATCTTGCAAACATTTCTACCGATGCTGAATTCGGACCGCCATGTATTACCAAAATCAAAGGATATTTTTTACCTTTTTCATATTTAGCAGGATAAGTTATGACGCCACTATGTTTCCAGCCATCATTTTCCCATCGAATTGTTTCTGTTTTGCCCAAGGTCATCTTACTCACTTCACTATTGTAATCCGTTAATTGAACAAGTTTTGAAGTCAATGAAGACATATAATACAACTCGACTGGTTTAGTGGGCTCGGAACCTGTAAAAGCGATTGCACCATTTTTGCTAACCGTAGCATCCAGCCAAAAGCCATAGGAAGGGCAAACACTTCCTAACTCAATTGCAGTTCTTTTCCCGTCTAAGGTCATACTCCAAATAGAAGTGCTATTGTCGTTATGCCCGCCTATTAAAATAGTTTTATTGTCGGGCATCCATGCAGACAGGTAAAGATCTCTGTTCAATTCTGCAGAAATTGGTTTGCCTTCTTCACCAACTGCATTAGCAACCCACAATTCATTGATGCTTCCATTCACATTGCCTTTTTTATACCAATAGGAAATCTTACTACCATTTGGTGAAAAATTAGGATAGCCTTCAAATTTTGTTCTTCCAGTTAATGGCTTATAACTTCCATCTTCAACGTTTAGCATTTGGATGGTTCGTTGTTGTCCATCCCCTGAATAGGCTGATACTACTTTTACAAACAAAATCGTTTTTCCATCGGGAGACCATGAGAAGGGTGAAGAGGGAGCACTTGGCGGAATTACAAGCGGTAAACTCCAATCGCCATCGGTCAGTCTTTTATTTTCTCCTGTTTTTGTATTTACCAACCAAATATGGGCAGGCAATGGCTGGCTACTAACAAACACATCATTATTTGATATTTCAAAAGCAGTAGAACCTTTTTCGATTTCGGATTTGTTTTTCGATTCATTGAGTGCGGCATAAGCAATAGCTGTTGAGTTGGGACTCCAAGCAAAATGCTGTACGCCTTTGGGTGATTTGGTAATTTGTTTTGCTTCGCCTCCCTGCAGAGAAATCAAATAAATTTGACTGGTGGCATCTTTGCCTTGTCCAGCTTTGGATATAAAAGCCAATTGTTCACCATTTGGCGACCACCTTGGGCTTGATACAGCAAACATATCTTTAGTGAGTACCCGCTTTTTACCAGAAGAAACATCTACCAATACCAATTCGGCATTGAAACGGTTCTGAACATAGTCGGGTTTGGATGTAACAATGACAATGTTTTTACCATCAGGAGAAATTTGCGGGTCGGAGATATTGGTAAACTTCGCATAGTCTGCCAGTTCAAATTTCTTTTGTCCGTAAACAGTGCTCTCTCTAAATCCAGGTAACAATATCGTTAATATAATAAAAGCTATTCTCATGGGGTTGATGTTTTAATACGTTTGTTTGTGGCACTTTAAGATACTTTAGTTTATGTGCATTGCAAGGACTTTCTGCCAATACATATTTTAATGAGAAAGGGATGTGCATTGAAACCTCTGGTTATCCCTCCCTTCCTTCTAATTAAGAGTCAATAAAATAATACTGCTACATGGGAATTCGTTACGCCAGGGTCTTCCAACATTTCCCGCAGGGTCGCTGCGCAGACCCCGCGATAAAATTTATCAGTGTCTTATTATAGTATTCTCCATGCTCCAGAATGAATAGAAAGTTCACTTCACTGCAATGTCTCTGCTAAGCGAAGTTTACACCACGGGGTGGCGCCACATCTAAAAGAGGTTTTAGTTTGGTGCCGGTATGGGCTCGACTGTGTGGCCGCACATTGCAGAATGCGGGGACACCCTGCTCATTCAATTTATCTACGCCAGCCGTTTGTTGCAATTGTTTGCGCTTTAAACAATCCTGCTGTTTTTGCCGCATTCTGGTGTGCCATTTCCGCAATGTCTTTTTGATTGGCCTCATAGCCCGGGCCCCTGGCGAGTAGTCCGCTTAATACGCTCCGGGAGGAATGTTTGCGGGATGCATACACTTCTTTGTTCCAGCTTTGCGCAGATTGTATGATATGGTATTTCGCCTGGAAGAACACAGAATAATATGCTTCTTTGGAAGTACTTCCATCCTGCTTTTTTTGTTTTACAACCTCATCCTGTGTAAAGCCACCGGAACAATCCACCAGGACGAGAATGGCAGAAGCATTGTATTTGCTAAATATCTTTTCTTTGATGGCGGGATTATCGCCCAGCAGCAAGATTTTTTCTTCATCATTCAGCGACGTATCTGTTACAGCTGTATTACCAAGGGTATTGCGGATGGCATCGGGCATGTGTTTAACATAGTCAACTTTTATCTCCGTTACAACTGCTTCCCTTTTTTTGGTATTTATTAATCCGGGTGTATGTATTTCGGCTGCATCAATCACCACAATGGTTCCTGTGCTGTCGGCCAATTTGATTTCCGGTGGAAGCGTTTTGTAATTCACTTCCAAAACCTTGCATCCGGTAAAGAACAGCAAAGCGAAACATCCAATAATAACGGTATTCTTTTTCATGATTATTTTCTAATGCACGGCGAAACTACGTGCGGTGAAAATCCAATATAACAAGTTGGTAAGATAGAAAAATAAGCGGTAAAGCCTGCTCAGCAAAGGTTTGGACATGAATCGAGTGAAAGAATTTTCCGGAGGAGGGTTAGGCGTTCGGGCTTCAATGACAGGGGTAACTGGCCTTCCTTCTCAACAATCGTTCTTTTTTCCGGGAGTACTTGCCTACGACCCAATTACTGTAACATTGTGAAGGATTCAATCTCTGTTGGAAAGTTTGCTTATGGCCCAGGTTCTCATCAAATCCAAATAGAAAAACAAAGAACTTAAAACCTGGCGGATTGCACTTCATTCCAGATGCAAAATAATACACAGCGAAGGAACCTGGTATAAAACTGAATCTACTAAACGGAGTTAAATTGAAGCATTTGGCTAACAAGAGTATTGCTACAAGTGCGGCAGAGGGAAGCGTGTTTCAGCTGTGTTCTGAAATCCCACTTCATCATAAATTAGAAAAATGGATAACCAAAATAATGGTCGAGAAAAATAAAAAGATCAGACTGGAAGCCGCTAAGAAAACTATTCAACAACTGCAAGGATAAAAAATAATTACTGCTCATGAAAAAAATAATGCTCCTGTTACTTTGTGTAGCTGTTATTTCAAATCTATTTGCGCAACAGAAAAAGATCGATAGCTTAAAGCTGTTGATCACCAAAGCTGCATCTGATACTGCCCGTGTATCGCTTTTAAATGAATTGTGCTTTGTGACCTTTGATGGCAATCCTGAAGAGGCGTTCACCATCAGCCGGCAGGCAGATTCCCTTGCAAAGAAGGTAAAATTCAGAAGAGGCGAGGCCAGGGCCCTGGACCTGATGGGTGATGCCCTGGAAAGACTCGGCAACTACCCAAAGTCTCTTGAAGTTCAACTGGAGTCATTAAAAATGAATGAAGAATTAAAGGATACAGGAGCCATTGCAGGATGTATGATCAGCCTCGCCAATTTACATTCCGGCCAGCAGCAAGTCCGCATAGCACTTGATTATTTGTTTAAAGCCGAGAGACTGGCCCGTTCAGTAAACGATCAACGAAGAATGCTATACAGTATAAATAACATAGGCAGCTCCTATTTGTATCTCGGTTTATTTGATTCTGCACTTTATTATCTGAACCAGGCTTATGCAATGGAAATCAAATCAAATGATCCCGTAGCTTATACTGCGAATAGCCTGAGTTCTATCCATTACCTGTTAGGAAACCAGGACCTGGGCCTTTCCTATCTCAAAATGGCTGAGCGTTCAGCTATTGAAACTGAAAATAACCCTTTACTTGTAGGTATTTACCTGCGCAAGGCATCGCTATTTGAAAAGGATAGAGTTATGGATTCGGCCATCTGGTATGCAAAACGCTCATTCGACCTGTCAATGACCTTCAAACTTCCTGGTGGCATATCCGGCAGTGCAGGCTACTTATCAAAACTTTACAGGAATGTTCCCGCAGAAGCCT
>JAQBNK010000017.1 GCA_028288595.1 Chitinophagaceae bacterium | reverse complement strand
GTATAAGAATGAATGGAAAAGATATGCAACGTTTAACGTTTGGTGATTATACGCATACAGTAAGTCTTTCTCCTGAAGCGAATTATTTCCTCACGACTTATTCAAATGTCGCTACCCCAACAAAAATTGCATTGATAGATACCAGAACAAAAAGTCAAAAAGAAATTGCGGACAGTAAAGGCCCCGAGTTTGATCAGTACCAGCTCGCTAAAACCGACTTGTTAAGAACAAAATCTTCAGACGGCTTATTCGATCTTCCATTTACTATTACATGGCCGGCCAATTATGATCGCAGTAAAAAGTATCCTGTATTAATCAGTATCTATGGCGGACCAAATGCGGGAACAGTAACAGATGGATGGAAAGGTTTGCAGCCGCAGTGGTATGCAAAAGAAGGTATGATCCAGGTTTCTATGGATCACCGCGGATCAGGACATTTTGGAAAGGTGGGACAGAATTATATGTATAAAGATCTCGGGGACTGGGAACTGAAAGATTATACAGATGTTGTAAAATGGCTGGAAGCAAACGCGAATGTTGATCCTGCTAAAGTTTGTATTACCGGTTTTAGCTATGGCGGATACATGACATGTATGGCGCTTACAAAAGCTGCTGATGTATTCACACACGGGATGGCAGGCGGAAGCGTTGCCGACTGGAGTTTGTATGATACACATTACACAGAGCGCTTCATGGGAACAAAACAGGATAATGCTGAAGGATATAAAACAAGTTCTGTATTTCCTTATATCAATAATTATAAAGGCATGCTGCAGATCGTTCACGGCAACATGGATGATAATGTGCACCTGCAAAACAGCATCCAGATAATTGCTGCGTTAGAAGATGCGAAGAAAGATTTTGAATTTATGATCTATCCCGGTGGAAGACATGGCTGGGGTAATCTTCCTGCACGGTCTGCACACTTTAATAATTTGAAAACAAAATTTATTTACCGCTATCTGTTAGAGAAGCCTGTTCCAAAAGAAATTCTTCAATAATATTCCATATCTCCCAGATATGGAATATCTAAAACCAAAGAGACAATGAATTAATTCATTGTCTCTTTTTCTTTTAAGATTTTACTGAGCCCGGCTGCAGTATTTCAATTGAACTATTTTGCGTCGCACATTTGATCGTTGCGTTCATTGTGGGGCATGAAGTGAAAAATTTTATACCAGGATAATAAAAAAGCGACAGTCATTGACCATCGCTTTTACACTATCTTTTTTGTGCCCCGGAACGGACCTGAACCAGAGTTGCCGGATAAAACTTCGCTTATTGGTTAGTACATGCAATACCTTTAATATCAGCAGTTGGCTGTAGATCCATCATCTTCTTTTCTGAAGATCCACCATCTTATCTTTTGCTCTTACCATTTCAGCCCCGGCCATTAAAAAAGCACCAAGACCATGCGTATCGTTAGTTTCTCTTGGACGGTTGTAATAATAGCTGATGTCTTCTTCAACAGAAGTGCCAATGCAGATATCAGGAATTTGCCCATCAGCAGTTACTTTTTTTACAAGAGCGTCCCAGCCATTTTGTGCAATAGTTATAAAACGTTTGTTTATCCATCCTTCGTTTACTGCTTTTGCAACTACATAAGTGAACATCGCAGTAACAGAAGACTCTTCATATGAATCAGGTTTATCCAGTAACTGGTGCCACATGCCATTGTTATCCTGGTAGCGTGAAAATCCTACGATCTGGCGTTCCAGCAGTTTAATTAATTCTGCACGTTTAGGATGATTGAGTGGAAGATTATTTAATAACTCTGCCTGTGCGACTGCAACCCATCCGTTACATCGTCCCCAGCGGGCTACGCCGTTCATATTCTCATCATTAAAAAATGTATGAAAATATAAGCCGGTGGACGGATCAAAAATATAATGATTGAAATTTTCTACCTGCTGAATGGCAAAATCAAAATATTTATTATCGCCGGTCATTTTTCCCATTCTTGATAAATAAGGAACACTCATATAAAGATCATCGGCCCATAAAGTCATTTTGCGGGGATTGTTTCTTGCGAGTGTTCCGTCAGGAAATTTTACCTGCTGATTTATTATATAGTCACCAACGCGTTTTAAATAATCCATATAATCTTTCCTGTTATCAAGCCCATAAACATCTAAAAGCCCAGCTGCCATTGAGCCACAGTCATCCAGCGAACCAATACGAAACACCGGCCGGTACTCAACACTGTTCACTCCGGCATCAAACATCTTTTTAAAATAATTGAGATTATCGAAGATGAAACTGAAATTCCGGCGTGAGTAATCTGCATATTTTGGATCATGCAACACATCGCTGGTACGAAGCATTCCTACAGTTAATACACCATTTACATACTGCCATTTATTGAATTTGCTTTCTGCTTTTATGTTAGAAGAAGTATCGATTCCTTGTGTGCCAGTAAACTTTTCACCGGTTTTATTATTAACAAACCGGAACGATGTTGTTTGAATGATATGATCTGCAACACGGCGGGTAATTTCTTCTGTGGAAGGTTTTGTTTGAGCAAAAATGTTAGAAGAAATCAGTAATAAGGCAAGCAGTGATTTTTTCATTTTATAATTTTTTTCTTGCTTTTAATTGAGCAAAATATAATGAAGCTGGTTCAAGATTTTTTTGATTATATCCTTCCCAAACGCCATCAGGGCGGCCTTGCAAACGTCCCTGCACCTTATGTCCTTTTAAACCGATCGCATAATTATTCCCGTTCACCCAGGGGTTCTGTACCGTAACAGTTTTCGCAGTACAGTTCCATAAAATTTGATTTACACCAGACCATCCATGCCCGCTTCCCCAGTTACCACGGTCCTGAATATTAATCTCTCCATCAGTTATTATGTTATCAAACAAAGTCCCCATGGCCCAGCGGTGGTGCGGACCAATATCCGCATGAGTTTTTTCTGCGGTACAATTCACAAAAACATTGGGGCCCCGAACTTTTGCGCCGGTTACATAATCATGGCGGCCCTCGGTTGCATGACAATTCATAAACAAATTAAACTGCCCGTTATTATTGAATGAATATCTTCTGCCGCCGGTAATAATTGATTTCGCATCGAAACAATTACAATCTGTTACTGTAATATTTCTTGCATCATTTTCTAGACTGATCAACGAATAACCAAAATAACGGGAGGTAACATTGCGCAGCCACCCGTCATGAATTTTGTTATAAGTGATCGCATCCCAACCATGCTGTTCATCCGTATCACTTGCATAAGTGCTTTCACAATAAAGATTTTCAATCCCTACTTCACTGATCCTCCCGCTAAAATCATATTTATAAATTTCGCCACCGCCATATTTTGTTTCCATTGCAAGAACCACCGGATAGTCGAATGAAATTGTATTACCATCAACTTTAGTTACTGTCCTTTCAAATTGAATATTATATTCTTCAGGCTGCCATTGTTTGGTACCGTTGCGTTCTTCCATTTGATCCATCTTAAGATCCTCAATCCATTTACGTGTACCGGGTCGATATAGAATTATTTTATCGCCCGGTTTAAACGAGGAAGCATTTTCTGCATGAACACTTACACTTCCTACCGGTACATAACTGTCTGTGATCTTTATTCTTGAACCCGGCGTTTCTTTTATATTTCCAGTTCCTGAAACAACAATTAAGGGCTGTTGTTTTTTTGCTGTCGCGATTAATACTGTTCCGTTCCTGGTATCACCTTCACCACGAAGAACAACGCCGCTTTGATTAATGTGAATGATGCCATTCACTTTATAAATCCCTTTCTTTAAAAGCAGGGCACCCCTGAAACCCTTTGCATCTGCAGGTTTCGCGGAAATTTCAGCTATTGCGGCTTGTATTTGTTGAAGACAATTTGTGTCATTTGCAGGAGCTGCAATCGTTTTGATCACAGGAAGATCAGGAATAGCTGCATCAGTTTCATGATATCCCACACGGCTGAAGTCAGGAAAAATATTTCCTTTTTCATCAGGCGAATAAGTGAGTAACCCGTTGTTGTCTATATGTACGAAGCGTGATTGCCAGTTGGCTTTAAATGAAAAAAAGAAAACAGTGAGAATTAAACATGCAGAACCATAAATGAACAATTTCTTAATTGACATAGCAGACCAAATTATTGATACTATAATATTCCGGAAAAAAAATGGGGTATGAAAGCTTATGCAAGAATAGCTGAATGGTTTGCCAATCAGAGCATTCAGGAAGAAAGCAGATCGGCAGGGAAGAAGAATTTACCACATAAGCACATAGAAACATAGACTAATTCTATTATGTGACTATGTGGTAAATTTCCTACTTGGCAATAAATTCTTTCTGATAATTCAGCGGACTCTTACCCGTAATAAGTTTAAAATATTTGTGGAAGCTGGTGAAATTATTAAAACCGCTTTCGTAACAGAGTTGTTTTATGCTCATATTATTTTCAATCAGCAGTTTGCAGGCGTGACCCACACGGATCTCAATTAAAAATTGAGAATAGGTTTTGCGTGTGCGTGATTTAAAATACCTGCAGAAGGAATTAGGGCTGATGTTAGCCACAGAAGCAATTTCTTCTAACTGGATAGGCCGCTTAAAGTTTTTTAAACTGAAATCATAGATCGAATTAATGCGGTCATTTTCAGATTCCAGGAAATCATGTTTAAACCCGATTGACGAAAGCGAAGCGTTCTGTTTGCATTCAGCAACTGCAACTAAGGCATCCATCAATAAGATAATCCGTTGCGGACCGTCGGTGTTTAGTAACTGCTCCAGGATCTCGGCAACACGTTGCTTTGTTTTCCCGGTGATCTGCAAACCACGTCTTGCTTTTTCGAGTACTGATTTAAGATTGATATTTTCAGGCAGTTCCAGAAACGGACCACCCCAAAAATCCTCGCAAAAATGCGCTACTCTAACATCTGCGGTAGCTTTTGTATCTTCTTCAAAATAAATATCATCGAAGCGCCAGTAGTGCGGAAGGTTTGCGCCCACAATCACCACATCACCATGTTTAAAGCGTTTTATACTGTCGCCGATAAACTGTGTACCCTCACCTTTTTTGAAATGAATGAGTTCCACTTCACGGTGATAATGCCAGCGATTATTTACGTGGGGAACGAGATCCCGTCTCACACTAAAAGAGTGACGGGGTTCTTTGGATACCTTTAATAATTGGGGGCGCATTCAGCAATCTTTACTTAAAAACGGTAAAATAGTCGAATTATGAGGTAAGATTAGTGAATTTTTATAAAAAACTAAGAGATTTACTCATCCTTATTTCGCCGGGGATCTTCAAATAGTATGAATGTGAAGAGGATGGCGCCTTAAAAAAGGCTTTGCTAAAATTGCTGAATAGTAAGACAATTTAATAATACGGAAACGTTTGCATAAACTCGTTATTTGTTAGAGAATCAGGCAGACGAATGATTATTGATTATTGACCGACAATTTAAGACTTCTTCTAACTCTTGCGTATGAAAAAAACTCAGCGGTACACCTTTGCGGTCGTCCTGATTACTTCGCTTTTTTTCTTATGGGGATTTGCCCATAATTTAAATCCGATACTCATCCCGCATTTAAAGAAGGCCTGCCAGTTAACTGATATGCAGTCTGCTTTCATAGATTCTTCATTTTTCATCGCTTATTTTCTGATCGCTCTTCCTGCAGGAATGTTCATGAAACGCTATGGTTATAAAGCCGGTATCTGTTTCGGCCTTTTGCTGTTTGCTGCAGGCGCTTTTTTGTTTTACCCGGCTGCGAGTATAAGAGATTTCGGATTTTTTCTGCTCGCTTTATTTGTGATTGCCAGCGGGTTAACATTTCTGGAAACTGCTGCGAACCCTTATATTAATGCCCTGGGTGATCCTTCGAAAGCGGCACAGCGCCTGAACTTCGCTCAATCTTTTAATGGCCTGGCTGCTACACTGGCGCCGCTATTCGGTCGCAGTTTTATTTTATCCGGGAATCAACTCACCCAGGAAACAAAAGCGGGAATGTCACCAGGAGAATTAAATGCATTTTTAAATAAAGAAGCGAGTGCTGTACAAATACCTTACCTCGTGATCGGGTTGGTGGTTTTGCTTTTCGCTTTTATTATCTGGCGCACATCGCTGCCCGAAATTGCTGAGGATACAACTGAGGCAAATGAGATAAAACCCGGAACAAGTATCTGGAAAGAAAAAAACCTTGTGGGTGGTGTCCTTGCACAATTCTTCTATGTGGGTGCGCAGGTTTGTGTGGGAAGTTTTTTTATTCGCTATTGCGGTTTTGTGGCTGCAATTGACGAGAAAGCCGCAGCACTCTACCTCTCCATTGCTTTGCTGGGCTTTATGATCGGAAGGTTTTTTGGCACCTTCCTGATGAAATATATAAAGCCATCAACTTTATTATTTGTCTATAGTGTTGTAAATATTATACTGTTACTCGTGGTGATCATGTATGGAAAAATGCTGGGTATTTATTCTTTGATCGGTGTCGAATTCTTTATGTCGATCATGTTCCCAACTATTTTCTCCTTAGGTCTTGAAGGACTTGGAAGAAAGACCAAACAAGGTTCATCCTTGTTAATCATGTCGATCGTTGGCGGGGCTTTATTGCCATTGCTGATGGGCAGAGTTTCCGATGCTTCTAAATCAATCCAAATTGCCTATGCGGTACCAGCGATCTGTTTTATACCGATAGCTTATTTCGCGGCAAGATTTGCTTACCGCAACAGGAACAATATTACCGCAGTTAAAGTTCAACCTGCACATTAATAATTCTATGAGTAAAAGATATTGTTTGGCGCTTGACCTTAAAGATGATGAATCACTGATCGCTCAATATGAGAAGCATCATGAAGCTGTGTGGCCATCCATTCTTGCATCCATCAAAGATTCGGGTATTACTGAAATGGAAATTTACCGTACTGGAACAAGGCTCTTTATGATCATGGAAACGGATGAAAATTTTTCATTCGAAAAAAAATCAGCGGCTGATCAATCCAATCCTGATGTTGAGAGATGGGAAGAGCTAATGTCATCTTTCCAGCAAACAATTCCAACGGCTTCACCAGGCGAAAAATGGGTGCTGATGAAAAACATTTTCAAACTTACTGACCAATAGATTATCGATTATGATCTCCGATACATTACAACAACCTTTTTTAAAAATTCACCCGGACGATAATGTGCTGGTTGCCTTAAAGGACCTGTCTTCCGGTACTTCAATTTTCTATGAGAATAATGAGATTTCACTTCACGATAATATTTCTGCCAAGCATAAGTTTTTTGTGAAGGAAATGAATGCCGGCGATGATGTTATTATGTACGGCGTATTGGTAGGCAAAGTGCAGTCTGCTGTTAAAAAAGGGCAGCTTATGACAACTGTAAATACGAAACACGCCACTACAAATTACAGTTACCGGGGAAGTAATTACCAATGGCGAAAACCAGATGTTTCGAAATTTATAGGCAAAACTTTTAATGGTTATAAAAGAAATGATGGCCGGGTAGGTACCGCCAATTACTGGCTGTTTATACCAATGGTTTTTTGTGAGAACAGGAATTTAGATGTGATTAAAGATGCCATGCTAAGCGAACTTGGCTATGCCGTTTCAGACAAGTATAAAAAATTCACAAGACACATTTTTGATTCCTACAAACGCGGCGGTGATATTTATAATGTAGATCTTAACCCGGCAACTGATGATAAAGAAAAAAGATATTTTGAAAATGTTGATGGCATCAAATTTCTAAATCATAACGGTGGTTGCGGCGGCACACGCCAGGATGCATCAACGCTTAGCGAATTATTAGCAGCTTATGCAGATCATCCAAACGTAGGCGGGGTAACGGTTTTAAGTCTTGGTTGCCAGCATTTACAAATTCCTGATTTTAAAAACGACCTTAAAAATAGAAATCCGTCTTTCAACAAACCGCTTTACATTTTTGAACAGCAGCACATGTCCAGCGAAGAAGCGCTGGTGTGTGAAGCCATTCGTAAAACCTTTATTGGCTTAACAGAGATCAATAAACAAAAAAGACAGACCGCTCCTTTAAGTGAATTATGTATCGGCGTGAAGTGTGGTGGCAGCGATGGTTTCAGCGGTATCTCTGCTAATCCTGCGGTTGGTTATACGTCTGATCTGCTGGTAGCATTGGGAGGGAAAGTATTGCTTGCAGAGTTCCCTGAATTATGCGGAGCCGAGCAGGAACTGATAGACCGGTGTGTAAATAAAGATGTTGCAGAAAAATTTATTGACCTGATGGAATCTTATAACCAGATGGCCATAAACGTTGGCTCGGGTTTCGAGATGAATCCATCCCCCGGAAATATAAAAGATGGTTTAATTACAGATGCTATAAAATCTACAGGAGCCGCAAGAAAAGGCGGAACGTCTCCCATTGTTTCAGTACTGGATTATACAGAATCCGTTAAAACAAAAGGCTTAAGCCTTGTCTGTACACCAGGCAACGACGTAGAAGCAACTACCGGGAAAGCTGCCTCTGGCGCAACCTTAATTTTATTCACAACAGGGCTTGGTACGCCCACCGGCAATCCTGTTACGCCCACAATAAAAATTGCAACTAACTCAGCTGTTGCAAGAAAAATGAGCGACATAATTGATCTTGATAGCGGCGCAATCATTACCGGCGAAAAAACAATTGAAGAAATGGGAGAAGAAATTCTCGACTTTTGCATCGAGGTCGCTAGTGGAAATATTATTCCAAAAGCCGTATTGCTTGGACAGGATGATTTTATTCCATGGAAAAGAGGCGTCTCACTCTAAACTTCATTTCATGTTCAGACTAGATGGAAAAGCAGCTGCCATTACGGGAGGAGGAAGCGGCATAGGAAGGGCGGTTGCAAAATTATTTGCAGAGCAGGGCGCAGTTGTGCATATCATAGATTTTAATGAAGTGAATGCGAATAGTGTTGCAGCAGAGATTACTTCAGCAGGCGGTTCTGCGCATGCATGTATATGTGATGTGAGTAACCAGGCACAGGTAAATGAGAAGATGGGCGCAATAGGAAAGATTGATATACTCGTTAACAACGCTGGTATTGCACACGTTGGAAAAGTAGAAAATACTTCTGAAGAAGATTTTGACCGTGTGTACAGCATCAATGTAAAAGGAGTGTATAATTGTTTGCATGCTGCTGTTCCGGTGATGAAACAAAATGGGGGCGGGGCTATTCTTAATTTAGCTTCTATTGCTGCGGTTGTTGGAATAAGCGATCGCTTTGCGTACAGCATGAGTAAGGGCGCCGTATATGCGATGACCTTGTCTGTGGCGAGAGATTATATTCATGATAAGATCCGGTGCAACAGTATTTCACCGGCAAGAGTTCATACACCATTTGTAGATGGATTTATTTCAAAAAACTATCCCGGTCAGGAAAAAGAAATGTTGGAAAAATTATCTAAATCACAACCAATAGGTCGCATGGGAACTGTAGAAGAAGTCGCAAAATTGATCTTGTTCCTGTGTTCTGATGATGCGTCTTTTATTACCGGTTGCGATTATATGATTGATGGGGGATTTATAAAACTTAATAATTAAACAGATGAAACGCCCGGATAAAATCTTTTCATCAGGAAGGATGATTGGGCGTTCCATCTGACAAAAGAAATAAAAATATAAACAGATGAAACTAATTCGGTTTGGTGAGACGGGGCAAGAACAACCCGGCGTTATTTTAGATGAGGAGTTTTATAGTGTTGCTGCTTTTGGGGAAGACTTTGACGAGAATTTTTTCGGGACAAACGGAATCGAAAGACTGAGCAATTATATTTCCACCAATAGAAATTTACTGCTTAAGATTAGTAAAAATATTCGTCTTGGTGCACCCGTTAAACGACCTTCTAAAATTGTGTGTATCGGTTTAAACTATGCCGATCATGCAAAAGAAACCAATGCAACCCCGCCGCCGGAACCAGTGATCTTTTTAAAATCTACCACAGCATTGGTTGGGCCGAACGATGATATCATCATTCCAAAAAATTCTGTCAAAACAGATTGGGAAGTAGAACTGGCTGTGGTGGTTGGTAAGAAAGCTTCTTATGTAAGTGAAGAAAATGCAATGGATCATGTGGCAGGATATTGTCTACACAATGATGTTTCAGAAAGAGAATTTCAAATTGAAAGAAGCGGTACCTGGGATAAAGGAAAAGGTTGCGATACGTTTGCACCACTTGGGCCATTCATCGCAACGAAAGATGAAATAAATAACGCAGATAATTTGCGTCTCTGGTTAACATTGAACGGTAAAATGATGCAGGATGGTAACACATCCAACTTCATTTTTAAAATTCCTTTTATCATTTCTTATGTCAGCCAGTTTATGACTTTATTACCCGGCGATATTATTTCTACCGGCACCCCGGCAGGAGTTGGCTTAGGAATGAACCCGCAGGTTTATCTAAAACCCGGCGATGTTGTCGAATTAGGCATCGATGGTTTAGGAACATCCAAACAAACGCTGAAAGCATATGCAGCGAATTGATTCGCACCAGCATTTCTGGAAGTATGATGCCGTGCGTCATAGCTGGATCAATGATGAAATGGCAGTGATCAGGAAAGATTTTTATCCCCCTGACCTACAGCTTTTGCTCGTTCAAAATAATATGGATGGATGTGTTGCGGTGCAGGCTGATCAAACACTTGAAGAAACTTATTTTTTATTAGAGCTTGCAAAAAATAATCCTTTCATTAAAGGTGTTGTAGGATGGGTTGATTTGAAAGCGAACAATATTCATGAACAGTTAGCAGGTTTATCAAAGCATAAATTATTAAAAGGTTTTCGTCATGTATTGCAGGCGGAATCTCAGGATGATTACATGCTGCAGAAAGATTTTCTACATGGCATTGCGGCATTGGAACAATATAATTTTACTTATGATATCCTTGTTTTCCCGAGACATCTTAAGTATGTAAAAGAGTTTGTGAAACTTTTTCAGAAGCAAAAATTTGTAATCGATCATTTAGCAAAACCGCTGATAAAAGATAAACAACTTGAAGAGTGGGAACTGGATATAATGGATATCGCCACTAATGCAAATGTCTACTGTAAATTATCAGGAATGGTTACTGAAGCTGACTGGCATAACTGGAAACAGGAAGACCTCAATCCTTATATCGATGTGGTTGCAGAAGCATTTGGCCCGGATAGAATTATGTTCGGGTCTGACTGGCCCGTATGTTTAATTGCAGGTTCTTATAAAAAAATTACCGGCATCATTCAAAATTATTTTCAAAGTTTTTCAATCGCCGACCAGGAAAAAGTCTGGGGTGGAAATGCAGTTTCATTTTATAACTTAGCCGCCTCATAAACCAAGCGTATGGATCTCCAGTTGAAAGATAAAATTGTAATTGTATCCGGCGGCGCAAAAGGAATCGGTGAAGGAATTGTGCGTTCGCTGGCTGCTGAAGGCGCCATACCCATTATCATCGGCAGAAATGAAAATGATAATAAAAAGCTGTTTGAAGAACTGCTTGGCAAAGGATATAAAGCGGGTTATGTAACAGCAGAATTAACGGATCCGAAAGAAAATAAAAGAGCGATCGATAAAGTGCTCGAACAATTTAAAAGAATTGATGGCCTGGTAAATAACGCTGGTGTAAACGATGGAGTAGGATTGGAAAATGGCGACTACGAATCATTCATCGCTTCATTACATAAAAATCTGGTTCACTATTATTTACTCGTTCATTACGCATTGCCTTCACTCATTCAAACAAAAGGATCAGTGGTAAATATTGGTTCTAAAGTCGCTGATACCGGCCAGGGAAATACTTCAGCTTACGCCGCTTCTAATGGCGGAAGAAATGCTTTAACGAGAGAGTGGGCCGTTGAACTATTGAAATATAATATCAGGGTAAATGCGGTAATCGTTGCGGAATGTTATACACCGCTTTACGAAAAATGGATACAGACTTTACCCGACCCGGAAGAAAAACTAAAAGACATTACCAGTAAAATCCCTCTCGGAAAAAGAATGACAAAAGCAGAAGAAATAGCAGATGCTGTTGTGTTTTTATTATCTCCACGTTCCGGTCATACCACCGGTCAGTTGGTTTATGTTGACGGAGGTTATACGCATCTCGACAGGGCCATCCAGTGAGACTTGAAACTATTTTGCGGGTATTTTAAAAAGCAGCCTCAGCCGCTGGTGTGTCCGCCGTCTTTTGCGCTGGAAGGGATGTTAAAATAGCTTATTATAAAGATAATCGTAGCAAATACCTGTTGGTTATTTCTTTCTTAATTGCATGTACAATAGGATTGAAGTTATCGTGCCCTAAAGTTTATCAATCCAAATTAATACGCTTAAGAAGAAACCTGGTAACGCCAGGTTATTTAAACAACTGCCATATGAAAAAGAAAGCGACTATTTCTGCCTTTCGGGGTCTTTACCTATCTCGTGGTCCTATTACTTTAATGCTAATCCTGGCCCTGTCTTTTGTTTCTTCAGGAATATTTGCACAAGGCACAAAAGTGACAGGGACCGTTACCGACTCTAAGGGTAATACTTTACAAGGTGTTACTGTAAAAGTAAAAGGATCAACAACAAGCACGCTGACTGATGAGAATGGAAAATTTACCATTGCAGCAGACAGGAGTGCAGTACTAACTTTTTCTTATGTTGGTTTTGCACCGCTGGAACAACCCATTGGAAATAATCCAAATCCTAATTTGACTTTCCAGCTGACAGAATCCTCAGGAAATAACCTTGAGGATGTTGTAGTAATTGGTTATGGCCAAACGCAAAAGAAAAGAGATGTGGGTGGCGCTATTTCTTCAGTCACTTCCAAACAAATTGCAGAACGTCAGCCCATTAATATTTTCGATGCCTTACAGGGCCAGGCCGCAGGTGTACTGATCATGAATGATAATGGAGAGCCGGGTGCACAAGGTTCTATACAAATACGCGGGGCCAATACATTTACGGCAGAAGGAAATTCGCCCTTATATGTAGTTGATGGTGTAATCACCAATAACGCTGCTGCTATCAATCCAAACGATATTGAACGAATAGAGGTTTTGAAAGATGCCGCCTCTGCTTCAATTTATGGATCCCGTTCAGCAGCCGGTGTAATATTAATCACGACAAAAAAAGGTAAAGAAGGCAGGCCAAGAATTGATGGTCAATACTCTAAGGTTTATGGCAGGCTAGCGCATAAAATACAGGCGGCAAATGCTTCTGAACTCCGTTATTATAGGAAAATCCAAAACGGAAACTTAAGCGGTACCAACGGAAGCTTTACCGATTCATTAAATCCTTCATTCAACGCAGATAACGACTACCAAAAACTTTTACTCGGAAATCTGGCTGAGCGTGATGATATCAAATTAGGTGTTAGCGGCGGCCAGAAAGGGATGAGTTATTACGGCAGTATGAACTACATTAATGACAAAGGTACAGCATTGAATACCTGGTATAAATCGTTCCAGTCAAGGATCAATACAGAGTTTCAGTTTTCTCCTAAATTGAAGTATAGTACTAATCTTTCGTTTTATTGGTCCTTCGGAAATTTTACGAGTATCAACAATTCTTTAAGACCCGTTTTTGACAGGGCTTCTTACCTGCGTGTATATAATCCGGATGGTACGCTTACCAGTTACCTTAATTCAAAGCGTAACCCGGTTGCCAACGCATTGTTAGAGGATAATACCAAAGAGAATTTTAAAGCCCAGATGAATCACCAGATTGATTACCAGATTGTAAAGAGCCTGAAATTTACTGCACGGTTCAATGCACAGCTGGAAAGCTTCCAGGGATTTTATTTTGCCCCACGGTTTTTGGACGATAATGGTAATGAAAATTTTGGAAGAAACGACGTGAATAAAGGATTCAACTGGTTGCTGGAAGGGTTTCTGAATTATAACAAACAAATCGGGGATCATACCTTTACAGGTTTACTTGGTGCGGGGAAGGACAGAACCAAAAATGACCTCACTCATATGGAGGGAAAAAATTTCGTTATAGAAACCGCCCACTATGTTAAAGGTGCATTTATTGATAATCTTACTAACCAGAGTGCCAGCGGCTCTGCAGTTTCTACAGCTTATGGCTTCCTTCGTTTGAACTACAATTTTAAAGATAAGTACAGTTTTATGGGGATGGTAAGAAGAGATGCCTCTTCAAGATTTGCTGAAGAAAGCAGGATAGGCAACTTCTTTTCCGGCTATGCCGTGTGGCATTTCTCCGATGAAAAATTCATGCATTGGACAGACCGGGTTTTATCTGATGGCAAATTGAGGTTCAGCTGGGGACAAACCGGAAACGACAGGGTGGGAAACTACGATTATTTACAATTGTTAAACCAGGGTAACAATAGCTATAACGGAGTTGCTGGCGCATCTTTAAGCAACAACTTTGGAAATACTGCCTTAAAATGGGAAGCAACTGAACAAAAGAACGCAGGTTTAGATCTGTCATTCTTAAAAGGTAAAATTTCCTTTGTTGCAGACTACTATATAAAAACTACACACGATCTTTTATATTCCAGGCCTCTTCCTGGTGAAACCGGTTTTTCAACCGTGAAGGTAAATGTAGGTTCAATTGAAACCCGTGGATTGGAATTTCAATTAAATTCTACTCCGGTAACATTAAAGAACTTCACCTGGACCTTAAATGGAAATATTGCATTTGAGCGGGGAAAAATCCTCAGTCTTGAAGGTGCCCGCCCTTTTATTACCGGTAAATGGTTGATAGAAGAGGGGGGGCGTATCGGTAATTTTTATGGCTGGAAGAATTTAGGTGTTTACCCATCAGATGCACATAATGCTTACACTGCTGACTGGCAGAAATTAACACCGGTGGGAGTAGTAATTACACAAGGAAGTACTCCGCGTTTACCTGCAGTTACCGGGGGACAAATCGTTACTGTTTCTGGGTACGAGTTAAACGGAAAGCCCTACACTGGCACTGTATATAAAAAGACTGGTAATGGTTTGCCATTATTAGGTGGAGATGTTGAATGGGAAGATGTAGATAACAACGGCGTTATTGATGATAACGACAGGCAGATACTTGGAAATGCCCAGCCTGATTATTACTTCGGGATTATTAACAATTTTAGTTACAAGCAATTCACTTTAAATGTAATTGTGAATGGTACTGTTGGCGGCAAAGTTTATAACAGTTTTAAGCAGGGCTTAACTAATAACAGTTCTTCAAATGGCCCCGCACTACCCGAGGCGATTTATGGAGCATGGGTAGCCCAGGGACAGGAAGGTGCAGTGTTCCCTTATTTTCCTGACAAAGATACCCGCGGAAGCCAGAGAGGAAGTGGTAACAGCTATTTCCTGGAAGATGCTTCATTTTTTCGCTTAACCAGTGTAAGATTATCCTATCGTTTTAAACCATCGGTTGCCAAAAAAGCTTTCCTGAATAACGCTGGTCTTTTTATATATGGGAGTAACCTGCTTACATGGACTAATTACACCGGTTATGATCCTGAGTTTAGTTCCAGCAATGCTTTACAGATTGGCGATGATAATGGAAAATATCCAAAAAGAAGGGAAGTGGGAATGGGCATTAATATTCAATTTTAATAATCATAGCAATGAAAAAAATATTTAGTTATACTTTATTCTTCATCGTGATGGTTGTTATCGGAAGCTGTAAAAAAGCAGTGAATGAAACACCTTTATCTGATGGTACATTAAACCAGTTTTTTAAGTCCAAATACGATGTGTATGCTGCTGTAGCTGGTATGTACGGGGCTTTCCAAACAACAATGGTGGGCGAATCCCAGTTCAATAACAGGATAACCTGGTGGGGTGATTCAAGGTCAGATAATATTCAAAACAGCACACCCAACAGTAATTCCAACGAGGTACATTTTAATAATTTAACTCCGAACAATTCCTATGCTGACTGGAGTCCTTTGTATACAGTAATTGGCAGAGCGAATCTGAATATTGCTAAATTCCCGGATGTAAATAATTCCGCATTAGCCGCAGAGCGTATTACAGATGCAGAGCTGAAAAGTTACATGTCTCAATGTTATGCCATGCGGGCACTTTGCTATTTCTACATTTTAAGGATATGGGGAGATGCACCAATTCGGCTCGCTCCGTTCCTGGATTTAAATGATAATCCTTTTGCGCCACGTGACCCCAAAACGAAAGTAAAAGCACAGATCATTGCAGATTTAAAAACAGCATATGATCTTACAGTAAAAGGGGCAACGCCTTCTGTGTGGTATCTTGGGGAGGCTGCTATTGCCGCTACAATGGCCGATGTTTACATGTGGAAAAGCCATGACAACCAGATTGTACCGGAATATGCGAATGCAATCACCTGGATAAAAAATGTGTTTGCCGCAAAAAGCCCGACAGGTAAGACTTATACAGGTACGCCAACTGCCAATTCATCGGGTCTATCTCCAGACCTGGTTCCAACGGCAGAATGGAAAACCATCTTCACTAATCCTGCGGCTAATATCGAAACCATCTTTAACATTCATTGGGACGTGAGTTCAAACGGTTGTCCATGTATGATGGCAGTGAGCAGCACAGTTAATAATACCCCGATGAAAACTGCGGATGAATTAGTTGGTAAAACTCCTTCTAATCCATCAGCATGGTTAAGAGCGGGGCTAGACATCAGGGCAAAACAGACTATTGATTCTGCAAAGTCAGATAATTTCGACCGAATTATTAAATGGTATGGCCCGGCCGGGTACATTAATGCTAAAACAACTTACCTCACAAGAGCGCAATCAGATGCAGTTGTAGGTACAGATAAACCAGTTTATTTCCCTATTTACCGACTTGCTGATATATTTCTTTTATATGCAGAGGCGCTTAATAAAACAGGAGATGCTGCTAATGCAATCAAGTATTTAAATTTTGTTCACCAACGTGCAACATTACCAGCTTATACTTCTGCCCAGCTAACAACGCAGGCACAAATTGAGGATGCAATTTTGCAGGAAAGGCAGTGGGAACTTTTTGATGAAGGAAAGCGGTGGTTCGACCTTTGCCGTACCGATCATGTGATCCCTATTATGGATCCGATATTAAAGAAAAGACAATTAGCAGCAGGTGCAGCTCAGATAGGATGGGGAACTGATGTAAGAAGATATTTATGGCCGCTAAACCGTAACGTTTTAAATGCTAATCCCAACCTGGTGCAGAATCCACCTTATTCTGATTAGCAGCGGTGGCAATAAGAAGTTTTATGTTTTGAAAAATTTTAAATTATTCTCATGAAAAAAATAACAATATATCGTTTGTTATTGATAGGCTTAACCGTGGTTTCCCTTTCAGGCTGTTATAAACTTCAGACAGATTATAAATACAACGCCTTTACCCTTGATCCGAAAATTAACATGACTGCAAAAGACTATCTCCTTTCAAGAGGAACTGCAGGTGTAGGAGCGGATACCATCTTTAAGTGGATGCAACTGGGGATTGAGTACGCAGGTATTGACCTGGCTGAATATGAGAAGACAGGAAGAACTTATATTTTCCTGCATAACAGTGCTATCAGAACACTAGGTACTGTTGGTGGCGTAACCAATCAAACTAACGGAGGATTTTTTTACGATTATCCCATCCCGGTTTTTGATGCTACCGGAAACCCGCTGAAATCAAAGCTTGATCCAACTGCAGACTCATTACGCCCCGCAAAAACCTGGGACGAATACCCTAAAAGCTTTGTAAAGAATTATTTTCTGTACCTGATACTGCAGGGAGATTACACTTTCGAAAACTTAACGGTTAATAATTTATCTATTCCCACATTGTTGCCTCCGGGTACAGTGGCTGACCCTAAAGTAAGTAAGCTTGGATGGGTGGTTACAAAAACTTCACCTAACCCTGATGCAACGTTAGCAGCTAATATTTACTTCGATAAAACAATCGGAAAAGGTTTTGACCCCGAAGGAAAAATTAATCTTAAACTGGTTAACAGCCAGGATGCACCTATCATGGTAAATGACAGGGTGAATGATCGGTCAGCAGGTTATTTTGCGACTAATGGAAAGATACATGTGTATGATAAAACAATCGGGCCATTCAGGTACAGTTATCCTTAATGAAAATATTCAAAACAAACAATGTTTGAAATCGTTGTAAACACAAGAAAGAACCGGTTATTTTTACCGGTTTTTTCTTTTTAAAATTTCTGATAGCTTAAATGAAAAAATTACTGACGTCTCTTTTATTATTTACAGGGTATCTCTCTGTTCACGCACAACAACAATTACGTTTAACCAACGACTGGGAATTTGTAAAACAGGATATGGGCGGCGTATGGGAAGTGGTTAGGCCTGAGACAAAAGGAAATCCTGAAACACTTCCATTATGGACAAAAGTCAGTTTGCCGCATTGCGTAAATGCGAAAGATGCTGTTGATCCCGATGTGAATTATTACCAGGGGCCGGCCTGGTACCGCACACAACTCGATGTACAAAATCCTTACAATGCAGGAAGAACATTATTGCATTTTGAAGGAGCAGGTCAGAAGACACAGGTTTATATCTACCTGACAAAAGTGGGAGAGCATGTTGGTGGCTATGATGAATGGACAGTTGATATAACCGATGCTGTTGAAGCTTTTAAGAAAACGGAGGTTTATCAAAAACAATTCAAAGGAAAAATCCCTTTGTCTATAAGAACGGATAATTCAAGAGACCCGGAAATGATTCCTTCCAATCTTTCTGACTTCAATTTATATGGTGGACTCTACCGTTATTTAAATCTTGTTTATGTTCCTGAAATTTCAATAGACAAATTATGGATAACACCGGCTGTTGATGCAAATGGAAAACTGGGAACTGTTTCAATTAAAGCAAGACCTTATAGTATGGGTGCCGGAAATGCACACGGTACGCTTACTATTACGGATCCGCAGGGAAAGATCATTCACCAGAAAAATATTTCTGTTAACTCAAATGGTACTAATCACTTAGATTCTTTCTCTTTAAAAACACCGCAGTTATGGAACCCTGATGCGCCTGTTTTATATACTGCAAAACTGGAATTATCAACTTCAAACGGAAATTATCATAAAGAAGAAAAATTCGGTTTTAAGAATTTTGAATTTGTAACGAAGGGACCTTTCATGCTGAATGGAAAACGTTTGCTGTTAAGAGGAACGCAGCGCCATGAAGATCACGCTGGTGTTGCAGCTGCAATGACAGAAGATATGATGCGGAAAGAAATGGTGATGATGAAAGAAATGGGCGTGAACTTTATTCGTCTCGGCCATTATCAAAACTCGAGAATTATTTTAGACCTCTGCGATAGTTTGGGTATGATGGTGTGGGAAGAAATTCCCTGGTGCCGAGGCGGACTCGGTGGCGAAACGTACAAGACCCAGGCGAAAAGAATGTTGACAAATATGATCGAACAGCATTACAATCATCCAGCTGTTATTATCTGGGGATTAGGAAATGAAAATGACTGGCCGGGCGATTTCACTGAGTTCGATAAAGAAAAGATCAGGGCATTCATGAGTGAACTCAATACACTTTCTCATCGGCTTGATCCTGCAAGAAAAACGGCGATTCGCAGATGTGATTTCTGTAAAGACATTGTAGATGTTTATTCGCCTTCTATATGGGCCGGATGGTATCGTGGTATTTACACAGAGTACAAACAAGCTACTCTTGAAGAGTTTAATAAAGTGGATCACTTTCTTCACGCAGAGTGGGGCGGTGATAGTCATGCCGGAAGACATTCTGAAAATCCTGATAAAGCATTACAAAATATTAAAACGGGAAATGGCGCTGATGAACGTGCAGGTGATGCGTCTTTATTCGGAGGTGCGGCCCGTGTATCTAAAGATGGCGACTGGAGTGAATCTTACATCTGTAATTTGTTCGACTGGCATTTAAAAGAACAGGAAACAATGCCGTGGTTAACTGGAGCGGCTCAATGGATATTCAAAGATTTTTCCACGCCGGTTCGACCTGATAATCCTGTTCCCTACATGAACCAGAAAGGAATTGTGGAAAGAGATTTTACAAAGAAAGAAGCTTACTATGTTTTTCAGTCATACTGGACAACAAAGCCGATGGCTCACATATATGGTCATACTATGCCTGTGCGCTGGGGTGACGAAGGCGAGCAAAAAATGGTGAAAGTTTATTCCAACTGTGACGAAGCAGAATTATTTGTGAATGGAAAAAGTGTGGGCGTGAAGAAAAGGAACAGCCAGGATTTTCCTGCTGCGGGGTTGCGTTGGAACGTGGTTTTTAATAAAGGAAATAACAACGTGAGGGTGATTGCTAAAAAAGGTACTGCCACGGTGAATGATGAAATATCTTTCCAGTACCAGACTGAAAAATGGGGCAAACCTGCAAGAGCCGAACTAAAAAAGATAAAAGAAGATAATGGAACGGTAACTATCGAGGTAAAACTCTATGATGATAAAAATATCTTGTGTCTTGATGCTGTTAACTGGGTGCGTTTTGGTTTAGCAGGTGAAGGAGCGCTCATAGATGATTTAGGAACACCGGATGCTTCAAGATATGTTCAGATGTATAATGGCAGAGCTGTTATCAGCATCAAAACAAATAATTCAAAGAATGTTGTGAGTGCGAAAGTGGATGGTGTTCCTGTAACTTTTGTTAACCTTTAATGAATGAGAAAAATACCGGTTGCCTGTGTGTGTTTTTTTATCTGCGCATTTCAACTTGCTGCACAAAAAAATAATGCGCCGTTAAAACTCTGGTACACAAAACCCGCCACCATTTTTGAAGAGGCTTTGCCATTGGGAAATGGTAAAACAGGCGCAATGGTCTATGGCGGTATAGTGAAAGAACATTTCCAGTTAAATGATAATACACTTTGGTCTGGTTATCCGGACCCTGGAAATAATCCGAATGGTCCAACTGTTTTACCATTGGTAAGAACACAAATTTTCCAGGGTAATTATGATAGTGCTGCAGTCTTATGGAAAAAAATGCAGGGACCTTATTCCGCACGGTATCTTCCCCTGGCAGATCTCTGGCTGAATTTTAACTGGAAAGATTCTGTAGCGAAAAATTATAGTCGTGAATTAAATATCAGCAATGCTGTATCAACTGTTACTTATAAAGCAGGAGATGTTACAACAACGAGGGAAACTTTTATCAGTTATCCTGCAAAAGTGATGATCGTTAGAATTACTGCGGATAAAAAACGCTCAATCAATTTCAATACTTCACTCACCAGTAAATTAAAGTTTAAAGTTTCAGCCTTAGCTGATAATTATTTAGTGCTGAGAGGAAAAGCGCCGAAGTTTATTGCTAATAGAAATTACGAACCACAGCAGGTTGTTTATGACGACTGGAACGGCGAAGGAATGAATTTCGAGGTGTATGTAAAGCTGGTTGCAGAAAGCGGTTCAGTAAAAAAAGTGAATGATGATTTAGTCGTAACAAATGCAGATGCAGTAACTATCTATCTTTCTGAAGCAACAAGTTTCAATGGCTTTGATAAATCTCCCGCGCTCAATGGCAAAGATCCTTCGATAGAAGCAAAAACCAATTTGCAAAATGCAATGAAGCAATCATTCACTTCTTTAAAAGCAAATCACATTGCAGATTACCAAAATCTATTTAATCGTGTTTCCTTTAGTTTGGGTAATAGCACATTGCCAACTGCCAACCATCAACTACCAACCGATCTATTATTAAGGCAATTCAATTCATCACCAGATCCGCAACTACAGGTTCTCTATTATCAATATGGACGTTATTTAATGATCGCCGCTTCACGTCCCGGTTCCCGTCCAACTAATTTACAGGGCATGTGGAACGACCAGGTGCAACCACCTTGGGGAAGTAACTATACGACGAACATCAACACAGAAATGAATTATTGGCCAGCAGAGAACACCAACCTTTCTGAGTGCCATCTTCCTTTATTTTCTTTTATGAAAGAATTGTCTGTGAATGGCGCTAAAACAGCAAAGACCAATTATAATATTAATGAGGGATGGGTAACACATCACAATTCTGATCTGTGGGCGAAGACTTCTCCTCCCGGCGGTTATGACTGGGATCCGAAAGGTGCGCCAAGATGGTCAGCATGGCCAATGGCCGGTGCATGGTTCAGCACACATTTATGGGAACATTATTTATTTACGGGTGATAAAAATTTTCTCCGCAACGAGGCTTATCCTTTAATGAAAGGCGCTACGCAATTCATGTTGCATTGGTTGATTGAAGATCCTAAAACACATTATCTCGTTACGAATCCTTCCACCTCTCCTGAGAACACGGTGAAAATAAAAGGCAAAGAACATGAAGTTTCTATGGCGAGCACGATGGATATGTCGATCATCCGTGAATTATTTACTGCGGTAATTAAATCTGCAGATGAACTGAATATTGATAACGCATTTAAGAACCAGGTGGCCGCAGCAAAGGAAAGATTGTATCCTTTTCATATTGGCCAGCACGGGCAATTGCAGGAGTGGTTCCAGGACTGGGATGATCCCAATGATAAGCACAGGCATATTTCGCATTTGTTCGGTTTGTATCCCGGGAGTGAAATCACTATTAATTCAACTCCTGAATTAGCTGCTGCAGCAAAACAATCTTTGATCGAGCGTGGCGATGTAAGTACAGGATGGTCAATGGCATGGAAGATGAACTGGTGGTCGAGATTGCACGATGGTGATCACGCATATAAAATATTAGGCGCCGCATTTAATTATATTGATCCGAGAGAGACAAGAGAAGTAATGGGTGGCGGCGGAACCTACCCGAATTTATTCGATGCCCATCCGCCTTTCCAGATCGATGGAAACTTTGGGGCGACTGCAGGAATTACAGAAATGTTATTGCAAAGCCATGACGGAAGAATTTCTTTATTACCTGCTTTGCCTTCTGCCTGGCCCAACGGTTCTATTAAAGGAATAAAAGCAAGAGGGAATTTTTTGGTTGATATTGATTGGCAAAATGGAAAAATAACCCAGGGTAAAATCAAATCTTTGATTGGTGGTAATTGCCGCATTCGTACAGAATATCCGGTTAGAGTTGTAGAAGTAAAAGCGGTTAATGCAACTGGTGAGGTTGCAAATCCTTTATTGACGAAATATGGTCAGCCTCCTTATGAGAAAAATCCGAAGGCTGCATTACAGAATATCAATAACGGCAAAGAATATGTAATCGATTTTAAAACTGAAAAAGGAAAAACGTATACAATCGTTCCATTATAACTATGCGTATTTCAAAATTATATTTCTTTGTTCTTGTATTCATTGCATCAAACAACTTTGCTCAAAGTTTGCAATGGACACAAGTTGCTCCCGGAGTTTGGAAAGGAATTGTTGGAAAACCGGAAGATTATGATTTGCTGAAAGCCTCAGGCGCTGTAATGAATAAAGGCGCGTTGACTAAATTGGGAAATGTTTTATTTCCTTTAGTGCAAAGTGATATTAAAGCGATCGTTCGTGATCATAAAACTTATCTCACATTTCCACTAGATAAAGCAGAGCAGATTTTTGGATTTGGATTGAATTTTCAAACCGTTCACCAGCGTGGGAAAATTCTTGAACTGCATGTAGATAATTTTGCAGGAAAAGATAATGGCAGAACACATGCGCCAACGCCGTTCTATGTTTCTTCGAAAGGGTATGGAGTTTTTATTAATGCAGCACGTTATATAAAAGTATATGCAGGAACGGCAGTGAGAAAAGACAGTAAGAATCCTCCTGTTGCGCAGGATAGAAATTTAGATAAGAGCTGGACCTCACGCCCATATTCTGATGCGGTTGAAATGCTGGTGCCTGCGGATGGAGTTGAACTGTATTTGTTTGGTGGCCCTACTGCACTCGATGCGGTGCGCCGTTATAATTTATTTAATGGTGGTGGTTGTTTGCCGCCAAGATGGGGATTAGGTTTTACGCAGCGTGTTCAAAGATTATATAATTCAGAACAGGTAGAGAAAGAAGCAAAAGATTTTGAAGACAAAGGTTACCCATTAGATTTTATTGGGCTTGAACCCGGCTGGCAAAGCAAATCTTATCCCTGCACTTTTGAGTGGGATAAAACAAGGTTTCCAAATCCACAACAGTTTGTAAATAACATGCTGAGTAAAGGTGTTCGTTTAAACCTGTGGACGAATCCTTATGTTTCAAAAGAGTCGCCAATTTATAAAAGCATTTCTCCTTACACTGGTTCGCATACGGTGTGGGTAGGAGAAGTGCCTGATCTGAGTTTACCTGAAGCAAGAAAGATTTTCTTCGGCCAGTTAAAAAAGGACCAAATCAATCTGGGTGTGAGTGGATATAAATTTGATGAAGTGGATGGCGGTGATCAGTATCTCTGGCCGGATGTGGCGACTTTTCCGTCTGGTCATACTGCAGAACAAATGAGACAAACTTATGGTTTACTCATTATGCGTTACAGCACACAGGTTTTTCATGACATGAATAAAAGAACTTTCGGATTAGTAAGAGCAAATAATGGCGGCGGTGCTTCATTCCCTTATGTGATCTATAATGATTATTACAACCATGAAGATTTTATCACCGCATTAATCAACAGCGGATTTGCAGGCGTATTATGGACGCCTGAAGTGAGAGCTTCTAAAACCGGCGAAGAATGGTTGAGAAGATTTCAATCCAATGTCTTTTCTCCGATGGCGATGATCAATGCATGGTCGAGCGGAACAAAGCCGTGGACATTTCCTGAAGTAGCAGAACAAGTGAAAGAGTTCGCTACACTTCGTATGCAGATGATGCCTTACTGGTACACTGAGTTTGCAAAATATCATTTTGAAGGAACACCACCTTTCCGGGCGATGAATTTGGAACCCGGTTTTCAAACTGATTTAGGAATAAAGAAATTAGAAGCGAATAAAAACCTGGAAGAGAATCCTTACGAGGAAGCTGCTTCAAAAGAAATTAAGGACCAGTATATGGCGGGTGAATATTTACTGGTGGCGCCCATGTTTACAGGCCAGACTTCACGTAAAGTAATTTTACCAAAAGGTAAATGGTATGATTTCTATACAGGTGAATTTGCAGGTGACGGACAAGTAATTACTGTAACCCCTGGGTTGAATAAAATTCCGGTGTATGTAAAAGACGGAGGTATTATTCCGATGATGCCGCCATTGTTGCATGCGCCGAAAGCTGGGCAAAAAGTGGATCTGGAAATTCGTCATTACGGAGAAAAGCCCGGGCATTATTTATTGTATGATGATGATGGAGAGACTTTTAATTATGAAAAAGAAGATTATTCTTTCAGGGAAATAAGAACGGAAAAGAGAAATGGGCAATGGGGTGGAAGTATTTCTGCGCCTCAGCGTGGTAAGCCGAATAGTATTGGAAATGTTACATGGAAGTTTATGACTAAATAAGTCAAAAAGCAGAAAGGTTACTAAAGCCGGGCTCAAAAAAAATATTTTATGCGTTACATTTTATTAGCTCTTTTATTTTTTGCTTGTACTGCACAACAAAAAACGGTAAAGCAGAACTCGTTTACGGGTAATGTAGCAGATGTGTTGCGCCCATTCATTTTAAAAGAAGCCGCGCAGGCCATGCAGGAACAACCTGTTACTGTTACCGCAGCTTCATCACCGAGGAGCGCTGGTGGGAAGCATGATTTTTTTAGTGAAGGAGATTACTGGTGGCCGAATCCTGTGAGTGTTGACAGTCCGTACATTCAAAGAGATGGAATGACCAACCCTGATAATTTCGTTGCGCATCGCCAGGCAATGGTGCGCTTCAGCCGTATTGTGGGAGCGCTTGCTTCTGCGTATAAGTTAACCGGCGATGAAAAATATGTAGCGCAGGCAATGAAACATTGTGATGCGTGGTTTGTAAATGCAGATACTAAAATGAATCCGCATCTTTTGTATTCTCAAGCGATCAAAGGACGTTTTACGGGACGCGGAACCGGAGTGATCGATGCTATTCAATGGATGGAAATTGCACAGGGATTGGAAACAATGCAATATGCAAAAACCATGAATGCAGCTTCACTTGCAGATTATAAGAATTGGTTTGAACAATATTTGCAATGGGTGACCACACATAAATATGGTGTGGATGAAATGAATGCAACAAATAACCACGGTACTTGCTGGGTGATGCAGGTGGCAAGTTTTGCAAGGTTTACCGGCAATCAAAAATTATTAGCGTTCTGCAGGAACCGTTATAAACAAGTTCTGTTACCGAATCAGATGGCTGCCGATGGGAGTTTCCCGCAGGAGCAAAGACGAACCAAACCCTATGGTTATTCTCTTTTTAATTTAGATGCGATGGCAACGATCTGCCAGCTGTTATCAACAAAAGAAGATAACCTCTGGAATTATCAAACAGGCGATGGACGTTCGATAAAAAAGGGAATAGCTTATATGTATCCATTCATTGCTGATAAAGCTAAATGGCCGTTAAAACCAGATGTGATGTACTGGGAGAACTGGCCGGTTGCGCAACCTTCTCTTGTGTTTGGTGCAAATGCTTATGGTATCAATGATTGGTTTCAAACATGGAAAAATTTAGATCATGATCCGCAGGTAGAAGAAATTATCAGGAACGTTCCGGTGAGACATCCATTGATCTGGTTCAATTAAAAGTTGAAAATGGGAA
>JAQBNK010000008.1 GCA_028288595.1 Chitinophagaceae bacterium | reverse complement strand
ATAATATTGGTTATTATTAAAAATAACCGCTGTGTTCAAGAAAACGAATTAAACTTAAAACTTTATTCAGGCAGGTTGATTATCACTGTTTTTGGCTTCAGTCATCATATAACTTAATGCTCCGCTCGGGCATCTCTTTACCTGCTCAACAATCTTTTCCGTAGTACTTCCTTCTATAGTTACCCAGGGTTTTTTAAAGGGATCGAATACTTCTCGCAACTCCTTCCAGCAATTTGTTGAATGTGTGCAAACTGCAGGTTTCCATATAACGGTTACTTCACCGTTGGAATATTTAATAGTGTCTCTGGACATACATGGAGTTGAATCTAAAACTACAACAAGTTTCTATTGTCCCTGCGCCAGGCTAAATCCTTTTTTATCGCCAAACTCATTCAGCAGTTCGGTGGAGCAAATGATAAAATCTGCCGACATGCGTTTATATAGTTCCAGTATGTCTGTTTGAGTAACGGATGCTTCTTCAAGACTTTCAAAACGGCAGCAATACAGGTCAACCAAATTGGTAAACTTGGAACCCTTGGGCCACACCTGCGTTCCGCGATTAGAAACCGTAACCAGTTTAAAAAGGTTCAAAGTATGTTTCAAAGCTTTTTCGGCAACGATGTTTGGCTGTTCATCACTCTCAATAAAAAAATCGGCTCCCATAATTCGCCACTTGCCATCCGGGCTGCTGAACATTGGATTTTGTTTCAGCTTAAAAATCGTAGGGGTAATTGGGGCATCGGGTAAATCAGGACGTGGATTATTTTTTGGTTTTTGCCCGAAGTTGCTGGTGATCGCTTCTGTAAATTCAGTTGTATTTAAAGCGGGTTTGCTTTTATCTCCAAAATCACCTGTGTGTATTCCCTGTTCAAGCGTGTATAGCAATGCGTTTTCGATCATCACTGCAGATTTCATTAACCCTAAATGGCGAAGCATTGCCATGCCACTCAATAATAATGCAGTAGGATTAGCAATATTTTTTCCTGCGATATCCGGGGCCGTTCCATGCACTGCTTCAAAAATAGAAATATGATCACCGATGTTTGCAGAAGGGGCAAATCCCAGGCCACCCACCAGTCCCGCACAAAGGTCAGAAACAATATCTCCCTGTAAATTCGTAAGCACAACCACATCAAAAAGATCAGGCCTTGTAACGAGTTTCATGCAAAGATCATCTACGATCACATCATCGGCTTTCAGCTCAGGATACTCTTTAGCTACTTCATAAAACGTATCAAGAAAAAGCCCGTCGGTCAGTTTCATGATGTTTGCTTTATGACCGCAGGTAATTCTTTTTGTTCCTTTTCTTCTTGCCATCTCAAAAGCATACTTAATTACCTGCATGCTTCCCGGCCGGGTAATAAAACGGCGGCTCAATGAAACATCGGGTGTTAGCATATGCTCGATTCCACCATAAGTATCTTCGATATTTTCTCTTACAATTGTGAGATCAACTATAATTCCCGCCTTGCTAAAAACGGTATCAACTCCATGCAGTGTTTGAAAAACTCTTTTATTCGCATAAGTGTTCCAGGTTTTTCTTGCCGTTACGTTTACGCTTTTCACACCTTTTCCTTTTGGTGTTTCCATTGGTCCCTTAAATAAAATGCCAACCGCTTCAATTGTTTGCTGTGCCTCCGGCGTCATACCATTACTATAACCTTTATCGAAAACCCATTTGCCCATTTCTACGAATTCAAATTCAAGCGGGAGTTTAGCAGCCTTAAATATGGAGAGAACTGCTTCCATTATTTCCGGCCCTATACCATCACCTTTTGCCACAGCAATTTTTGTCATATGAGTGTGTTTTTCACTTTTAATAGCCCGGCAAAGTTAGGGCCCGGATAGTAAGAATTCCTGGATTTTGCATTTAAAGCAGCCTTTTGCAGGGATTATTGGCCTTGTAATTGTATTTTACACACATTAGAAAGCGGAAGCTTAGTGTTTTTTATTTACGAAAGGGAACCTGTTATGACATCCAAGATTTCAGAAGGCGTTGAAATAAGTGTTGAGACTTTTTATCAGCCGGATTACAGCAATCCGATGAATAATGAATTTATGTTCGCTTACCGCATCACTATTGAAAATCACAATAATTATACTGTTCAGCTTTTAAAACGGCATTGGAACATCTTCGATAGCAATGGAGAAGAAAGAGAAGTGGATGGAGAAGGTGTTGTAGGTCTTCAGCCCGTTCTTCAGCCGGGCGAGCAGTTCCAGTATGTGAGCGGTTGTAACCTCCGCTCAGAAATGGGCAAAATGCAGGGTGTTTATTTTATGGAAAACCAGCACACCAAAGAACAGTTTGAAGTAAAGATCCCGCCGTTTGAAATGATCGTTCCGCAGAAGATGAATTAGCTTTCGAATTACACTAATTCACTAATAGGTAGGAGATCATCGCGGTTTATACTTCGCCTCCTGGAAAATTTTCTTAGGATCGGTTTCCATTAATTGCTTCAAACTATTTTCAGGATATTCTTTCATCCATTTTTTTACAATCTGCCAGCCGGTGAACATTGCGATATCGCCGGGGGAATCTGCTCCTAATACCGCCGTGTTAGGCCCGTCATTTATATAATCACGAATCACGAAAGGATCAGAAACATACAACAGGTTATTCTGCACGAAAAAATTCCAGATCATCGCTTCATGATCGTAAGCTCCCTGTAATTGCAAAGTCGTGTAACCGGTCTTAATTGAATCTGCAGTATTTGGCAGTAAATGATCAAGCACATATAATCTTTTTCCCTGGTCAACCATTACTTCAGAAAGTGTGATGGAACGGTTGCTTTCAGGGTACATATCGCTGATAATATTTTTCAGGCAATTCGAAGCGATGTACTGCGGTTCAAACCTTCGCGACTGGTAAGCCGGGTAAGTATTGCTAACCATTTCAGTTCGGTAAAGCGGAAAATCTTTGCCCAGGTAAAGCTGTAATCCAACTGCAAAACCGCTGCCTGTTAATACGTTTCCATACCCATCGATCGGGCCGGTAAAAGTGATCAGTTTCTCTGGCGCTTTATAGGCAGGAAAATAATGTTTAAGAAATTGCAGACCAAGATGCAACTCATTTCTTACAGGCAGCATATTTTTAAAGCGGCCCTGGGCAGTATCGTTTACCTGTTTGTATTGCCTCAGAAAAAATTTCAGCATAGGTATCATACTGTCTTTCTGTGGTGGCAATGCCAGGATATTATATAAAAAATCGTTGATAAAGGCCGGGTATTTTTGCTTAAGCGTGGCTAATGAAGTTTCAAGATGATTGGTATCAATCGAAAACAAATCAATATCAAATCGCTGAACAGAAAGATTCACCGGGATGGCTGAAACATCAGGTGAGTTTTTATCATCACCGCAGGAAAAAAGAAAAATAAAAAGAAGGCAGGGCAGCCAGCGCATACCGTTAATTTTGAAGCAAATTAGCACAACACACTCAACAGCGTGTTAATAAGAAGATAAATCAGAACTTTGCATGATGAAGATCGTTTTAGCGCAGCAGAATTATCATATTGGCAATTTTGAATCCAACACCAAAAAGATCATTGAAGCAGTTGAAAGAGCGAAGGCGCAACAAGCCGACCTGGTCGTTTTCAGCGAGCTTTGTATCTGCGGGTATCCTCCAAGAGATTTTGTTGAGTTTAATGATTTTATTGAAAAATGCTATAGAGCAATTGATGACATCAAACAGCATGCAGATTCAATTGGCGTAATTGTAGGATCGCCTGCAAGAAATCCGAATCCGAAAGGGAAAGATCTTTATAATGCCGCATTCCTGCTTTATGAAAAAGAAATAAAAGCAGAGGTGCATAAAACTTTACTGCCAACTTATGATGTGTTTGACGAATACCGTTATTTCGAACCTGCTGTGACCTGGAACATTGTTCACTTCAAAGAAAAAAAATTAGCCATTACTATTTGTGAAGACATCTGGAACTTTGGTGATAACCCTTTATATGTTCATTGCCCTATGGATGAGCTGATCAAACATGAGCCTGACCTGATGATCAACATCAGTGCTTCTCCTTTTGATTATACTCACGTAGAAGATCGCAAAGCCATCATCAAAAACAATGTTTTAAGATATCATCTTCCAATGATCTATTGTAATGCTGTCGGAAGCCAGACAGAAATTGTTTTCGATGGTGGCTCATTGGTGTTTGATAAAGAAGGAAACGTAAAAAAAGCATTGCCGCTTTTTAAAGAAGCCGAAGAAACGGTTGTGATAAATGAAGATGGAAATATGGATGTTCCCATTCTTCAACAAGTATCCTCTATCCCGGATGAAGAATTGAGCCCGGGAGAATTAATTCCGGCGCTGAATATCGAGCATGTCTACACTGCGTTGATAAGTGGCATCAGGGATTATTTTTCAAAAATGGGTTTTACCAAAGCCATCATTGGTTCTTCCGGCGGTGTAGATTCTGCTGTTACTCTTGCGCTCGCCTGTGATGCCCTGGGTAAAGAAAATGTAAGGGCCGTTCTGCTTCCTTCTCCTTATTCAACTGATCACTCCGTTAATGATGCGATAGAATTAAGCAAGCGGTTAGGTAATCCTTATGATGTTATCCGTATCAACGAAATATTCGAAAGTTTCCTTCATACGCTTGATCCGATCTTTAATAAGCTGCCCTTCAGCCTGGCGGAAGAAAATATACAGAGCCGTATCCGCGGAAACCTGCTGATGGCCATAGCGAATAAGTTCAGCTATATCTTATTGAATACTTCTAACAAAAGTGAACTGGCCTGTGGCTATGGAACATTATATGGAGATATGGCCGGTGGTCTGGGAATATTAGGAGATTGCTACAAGCTGCAGATTTATGAACTGGCGAAATACATCAACAGGAGTGAAGAAATTATTCCCGCAAATATCCTGGAGAAGGCACCAAGTGCAGAACTTCGGCCGGGTCAAAAAGATTCTGATAGTTTACCGCCTTATGAAATTCTTGACCGGGTGCTGTACCAGTACATAGAAAGACGCCAGGGACCCGCAGAAATAAAAGCTTTAGGATTTGATGCTGAATTAGTTAACCGAGTGTTGAAACTCGTGAATACGAACGAGTATAAACGCAACCAGTTTTGTCCCATCATACGGGTGTCTCCAAAAGCATTCGGCGTTGGCAGACGCTTGCCAATAGTGGCAAACTATTTGAATTAATTCCTTTTGAAAAGGATTTAAGATTCAAATAGACGATCATGAAAAACTATAAACTGGTTACTGCTATTGTTACGATTTACCTGCTTGTGTATACCATTTTACAACAAATGGGAGCCTCTCTTACCATTCTCGCCGTGATGTTTGCTCTGTCTCCCGTGCTTATTCTCTGGATGACATTTACTATTCTTCGTTATGCTCCCTACAAAGGTCCTGAACTGGAAGAAATTAAAGTAAAAGAGGAAAAGAAGTAACTTATTTCATTTTAATATTATTTGTTACCGGCACAACACTAGATTGCTCAAAAAAGAAAATTCTTTTTTGATGAACGGGTAGGTCATTTTTCGATTTCAGCTTAATTTCCCTGTTCATAAAAAGTGATCTCCATGAAAAAATTATTGCTGTTTATCTGTGCGGCTGCCCCTTTGGCGGTTTTCGCACAGTCTGGTAAACCATTTACCGTAAACGGAAAACTGACCAATGTATCCAATGCTAAAAAGGTTTACCTGCTTTACCGTAAGGACGGTGAAACCATCACCGATAGTTCTGACGTAAAGAATAATGAGTACAGCTTTAAGGGCGCACTCAATTTTCCTACCATGGGTACGCTGCGTTTAGTATATGAGAATGTAAACGGGGTACCTGTAAGAACGGTTTCGCAGAGAGACATGTATTCGCTTTACCTGGAGCCTTCAAAAATTAATATCAGCAGCATAGATTCTTTGCCGAATGCAAAAATTACAGGTTCTGCTTCTGATGCACAATATCGTGAACTGCAAAGCATGCTTAAACCTTATAATGATAAAGGCAAGTTGCTGAATGCAGATTATATGGCTGCCTCCAAAGCCAAGGACCAGGCTAAAGTGCAGGAAATTATAAAACAGTTCAATGAGCTGGATTCTCTTTCAAAAGAGAATGCCTACATGCCATTTATCCGTAAGAACCCCGGTTCGCCTGTATCACTTTTTGCTATTCAGCAGGTGAGTGGGTCGTATGTTAATCCTGATAAAGTTGAACCTGTATTTAACAGCCTTTCAGAAAATGTAAGGAACTCTTTTGCGGGCCAGGCATACAAAAAAAGAATTGATGCGGCCAGAGCTACTGAAGTTGGCAAACTAGCCATGAACTTTACACAGAATGATACATTGGGAAATGCAGTGAGTCTTGCTTCCTTCCGTGGAAAATATGTACTGGTAGATTTTTGGGCTAGCTGGTGCGGACCCTGCCGCCAGGAAAACCCGAATGTGGTAAAAGCTTATAATAAGTACAAGGATAAAAACTTTACCATTTTAGGCGTTTCACTTGATGATAATGATAAAGAATCCTGGATAAATGCCATTCATAAAGACGGACTTGCATGGACGCATGTTTCGGATTTGAAATACTGGAACAATGCGGTGGTTCAGCAGTATGGCATTAATGCGATCCCGGCTAATTTTTTAATAGATCCCAGCGGGAAGATCATTGGTAAAAATTTAAGGGGTGAAGAACTGGACAAGAAACTTGCTTCGGTATTAGGAATGTAATATTGAAATAATGATAACAAAGGCGGCATGTAAAACTGCCGCCTTTGTTTATTCATGAATTACCATCAAAGGCACATGCGTATGAAAAGCGAGATGCTTGGTATGGTGCCTGCGAAAAAGGCCCTCAAAGAATTTTTCTTTTTTAGGAATGGTGATGATCAGATCTGTTGGATTTGAATGCACGTACTCATTTATTCCTTCAACAAAATCAGCGTGTTTTACAAAATGAAACTCGGGGTTGTATTCACTCAATACAGATTCAACAATATGACTTCCTTCTTTTTGTTTATCTGAAAGCTCGTTATCACTAATATTCACGACATGTAATTTTGCTTTCAGCATTCCTAAAACATTTCTGAGTTTCTTTTCAGGCAGTGTCTCAGACACTTTAGAAAAGTCGGACGTAAGAACTATTCGTTCAATATTCCGGAAACTTACATTTGCAGGAACAATAATAACGGGTACAGGTGAATGCTTGGCTACACTTACTGCATTACTTCCGATCAATACTTCATCAATTTTATCGCCACCTGTTATTCCCATAACGATCAGATCTGCCTTAGTAGATTCGCAGGTATCGGCAATATCATTGGTGAGCAGAGCGAATTCATTTTTTGTTTCGAGGATTATGCCCGGGGCAAACGGGGCAACTTCATTCTTAAACTTTTCAAGTCCGCGGTCACTGGTTTCTTTTAGTTCGGGCAGGTTAAACAATTGTAAAGCCGGCATGGTAGGATCTACGGCAATAGGTTGCTGATAGGTGTGATATAAAATGATCCTGGAAGCGTTAACCTGTTTCGCCAGGCCGATCGCATAAAGCGCCGCGTTTTTTGAAACAGCCGAGAAATCAGTCGGGACAAGTATGGTGATCATAGAAAGCGTTTATTGTATAATGAAAAATAAATGTACGATGTTAGATACTATGCACGGTAATTCTAATAAATCCGCTCACTCGTACATCGTACATCAAACACCGTACATATCAATTAATGTTCTCAATAATTCCTGCAATTCCCTGCCCGCCACCCACACAGGCTGTTACGAGTCCGTACTTTTTATTCAGTCGCTTAAGATCCGTAAGAATTTGAACAGTGAGTTTGCACCCGGTGCAACCTAACGGATGTCCTAGTGCAATAGCGCCGCCGTTAATGTTTACAATATCAGGGTTCAATCCTAATTCACGGATTACTGCAAGGGCTTGCGATGCGAAGGCTTCATTCAATTCAACCAGGTCAATTTGTGATTGATTCATGCCAGCCTGTTTTAAAACTTTAGGGACAGCAGCAATAGGACCAATTCCCATCAGACGCGGATGCACTCCGGCACTCACGCAGTTCACAAGACGCCCGATAGGTTTTAGCCCGAGCTCATTGACCATGCGTTCACTCATCACAATAACGAAGGCTGCACCATCACTTGTTTGCGATGAATTACCCGCAGTCACACTTCCGTTCACTGCGAATACCGGCTTTAGTTTTCCCAGCGCTTCCAGGCTCGTATCTGCACGAACACCGTCATCCGTATCGAAAATATAAGACTTCGTTTTCTTTTTTCCTTTTTCATCCAGGTAAACCTGTTCGACAGTAATGGGTAAAATACCAGGTTTGAAATACCCGTTCTCAATTGCTTTTTGTGCTTTTTGATGAGAAGCTAATGCAAAAGCATCCTGGTCTTGACGACTTACTTTATATTCCTGCGCCACGGCTTCTGCAGTGAGGCCCATACTTAAATAATAATCGGGTTCATCTTTCGCAATGGAATAAGACGGCACTGTCTTCCATCCTGCGGTTGGCACCATCGTCATACTTTCTGTTCCACCGGCAATAATACATTCGGCCATGCCCATTCTTATCTTAGCCGTAGCAATTGAAATCGTTTCGAGTCCGCTGGCGCAATAACGGTTAACGGTCATCCCGGGAACATCAAATCCTAAGGCACGGGCCGATATAATTCTTCCTACCTGCAATCCCTGTTCAGCTTCAGGAACAGCATTGCCAACAATTACATCATCTACACGTTTGGCGTCGAGCTGTGGAATGGAAGCCATCAAGCCTTTGATCACTTCAACAGCAAGATCATCCGGTCTTGTAAACCTGAATCCACCGCGTTTGGCTTTTCCAACAGCGGTGCGATATCCTGCAACTATATAGGCTTCCTGCATAAAATAAGTTTGATACCAAATTTAAGTAAAGTTGTTTAGGCAACCGTTGGTTTCAAGTTTAATGTTCCTGGGTTCAATTGAAACTTTAAATGGGAAACTTTAAACTCATTTATCTTCGCCGCATGTATGCTTTACTGCGCAAAATGCTGTTCCTGCTCGATGCTGAAAGAGCGCATTATTTTAGTATGAATGCATTAAGGGCCGTTTGCGCCGTTCCCGGAATTAAAGCATTAATTAAAAATCAGTTTGATTTCACGGATGAGAAAATCGCTAAAGAAGTTTTTGGATTGAAGTTTAAGAACCCGGTGGGACTGGGCGCCGGCTTCGATAAAAATGCATTATACCTTGGCGAACTGGAGGCATTAGGATTTGGTTTTGTTGAAATAGGAACCGTTACGCCAAAACCACAGGCCGGTAATGAAAAGCCCCGTTTATTCAGATTACCGGAAGACCAGGCGTTGATAAACAGGATGGGATTTAACAATGATGGGGTTAAGGTAATTGCAGAAAGGTTGAGAAAATGGAAATCGAAAATCGAAAATCGAAAATCGGAAATAGAGGGTCACAGGTTGATCGTGGGGGGCAACATTGGAAAAAACAAAGCAACACCAAATGACGGCGCGTGGAGAGATTATGAAATTTGTTTTAAAGAACTCTTTGAATGCGTTGATTATTTTGTTGTAAACGTGAGTTCCCCAAACACCCCGGGTCTAAGAGCGCTGCAGGAGAAAGATGCACTTGAAAAGATACTTTCTCATTTACAAAATATAAACACGGGAATGAACCGGCAAAAGCCATTGCTGCTAAAGATCGCTCCCGATCTGACAGAACAACAACTTGATGATATAATTAAAATAGCAGCAACGATTCCTTTAAGCGGGCTGGTGATAACAAACACAACAATCAGTCGTTCGGGTTTAAAGACAAACGAAAATAGTATTCATAAAATCGGCGCCGGAGGATTAAGTGGGCGGCCGTTACAGCATCGTTCTGATGAAGTACTTAATTATATTCATCAAAAAACAAATGGCAGTATTCCTGTTATAGCAAGTGGTGGTATTTTTACTGGTGATGATGCAAAACAAAAGTTTAGTTCGGGCGCTTCACTTGTGCAGGTTTGGACAGGTTTTATTTATGAAGGCCCTGCTATAGTAAAAAATATTTGCCGGAACTTAGCTTTGAATACATAAATGAATTGGAAAACGCTGACAGATGCAAAACCTATTTTCTACAGAAGGGCTCATTAGTTTTTTAGTACTGGTCGTACTTGAAATAGTACTGGGGGTTGATAATGTAATATTCGTAAGCATTATCATGAACCGGATGGCTAAACATCAGCAAAAAAAAGCAAGGACATACTGGATGATCTTTGGAATAATTATCAGGAGTATATTATTGTTTGGACTGACCTGGCTTTTATCGCAAAAAGGAAAACCTGTCTTTACCCTTTTCGGAAAAGGTTTTGACCTGGCAAGTTTAGTGATGATCGCCGGAGGTTTGATCCTGATCTATAAAACGGTGAAAGAAATTCATCATAAACTGGAAGGGGAGGAAGAAACACACCAGCTCGGAAGCAGCAAGCCGCTGAATTTCAGGAATGGGATAATTGAGATTGTGGTGATAGATATGGTATTTAGTTTTGATAGTATAATAACCGCCGGTGGTACCGCACAGCATGTTGAAGTAATGATCGCTGCTGTTATCGCAGCAATGATCATCATGTTTATTTTCAGCCCGGCAATTGCGAAATTCATTCATAAACATCCTACGATAAAAATGCTGGCGCTTTCTTTCCTGGTAATGATCGGCCTCGTATTACTTATAGAGGGATATGATGGTGACAGGGCACATGAGATGCACCTGAAAAATTATGTTTATTTCGCGATGGCATTTTCGTTCGGGGTGGAGATCCTCAACCTTAGAATGCGTAAGAAGGCGGTTAAGCCGGTTGAATTAAGAGAGCCATACATAAGAGAAGAAAGGCAGAATGATGATGATGCGGCTCATTGATTATTCTTTAATAAACCGGATCATCTGGATGGGAGTGCGGGTTTGGGTGTTAAGAACCACATGTTCTTTATAGGTCAATCCATTTTCTTTAAAGAGTTTGATCCACGCAGCCAATGATAACAGTGGCTTGTTGCACCCGCCATGAAGTTGATTTTCTTTAACAGGCACCATTTCTAATATAACCAATTCTCCATTTTTTTTAAGCACCATTGCGGCATCCTGCAACAACTTATTCTTATTATCAATTTCATGCAAAGTATTCATGATCCATATATGGCAATAACTATTACCCGGTAACCATAAACTATCAGTAGTATTATTTACGATCGTAAAGTTGTGATTGATTGGCGATCCTTTAGTAGCTGAATAATACCTGACCATGTTCTGAAGCTTGATGCGGTTAAGGCAGCCAGAATCAATATCGACCAGTGTGAAATTTAAATGATTGAAAGAAGATATAGCTGATAAGGCTCCTTCATACCACCCGCTTCCTGCACCTATATCTGCGATAGAATCATTCTCGTGCAACCCCAAAAAATCAAGCTGCGGTTTGTAATATTCTTCCAGCATTTTTTTATCTGGGATCATTACACCGCAAAAAGCAATTTTTTCTTTTTTAGTTTTTTTCTGAGCCTTCAGAATAGGAGTGGATGCACAGAACAAAATAATGATAAAGAAGTAACGCAGCATAAGATTATAAATAGAAGTTCCCTGAAAGTAAGTTAATGGATTCCGATAAGGTTTACTGCATTGTGAATAATGACGGAAGGAATCAAACTTCCGGTTCTTTCTTTTAAAACAGCGAAAGCGAATCCCCATAAGCCGGTTAACAGTAAAGTATAAAAGTTGAAATGAAGCCGGAAATCACTATCAAAATAAAGGCTATGAACCAGCCCGAATAATACAGAAGTAAGTAACACGCCCCAGCCAATATCAGCTTTGAAAAACATCCAGGCTGGTTGCCAGATTTTATTCAGAAGACCCAGCAAAATGCCACGATATACCAGTTCTTCTGCAATGCCTGGCATGGTGGCCTGGAATAAAATTGCTTCTTTGTGAAATGATTCAGATCCGTCCCTGAAAATAAAATACACCATTACTCTCACCCCGATCAGCAGCAGCATTAATACCAGGGCGGGTTTTAAAGAACCAGGCTTTAAAGATGTTGTCCACCCGGTTTCTTTTCTTGAGAGAAAAGGATTTAAATAAACGAAAGCTACTCCCCAGCAAATACTGCCCAGCTTACCCACCCAATTCCATTGCTGGTCCTTAAAAAGCTTTATTCCAGATAACACATCAAGCAGAAAATTATCAAACACAAAAAGAAAAAAAACCAGCAAGATCAGTTTCAGATCCCGGCGGGTAAGCACCCGGGCCGACAAAAAAATAAATGGAATTAAAACAAAAAATTGAAGAAGCCCGCTGATAAGGCGGCTTAATAGCATCATGTAAATTCTTTAGCCGTCAATATTAGGACTAAACTTTTGCAGGGATATAAAAAAGAAAAAAAATCCGCATTTAGCGGGATCAGTTAATGCGTACGGTTATGATGATCGGCTTATCGCCGCGGCTTTTCATTAATAAGGTTACACTATAGGTTTTATCTTTCCCCTGCAATTTACCTGTCAGGTACATGGTACCGCTTCTTTCTCCTTCTGATGTTTTATCAAATCCTTTTACATCTATATCACTAAAAAAAGCGGACAACGTGTTGCCGGCCTGGTTATGACCTACATTTTTCAGCTCGTCTTTTTCCGGAAGTTTTATATCAACCGTATTATCAAAATACCCGGTGAATTGTGATGAGCTTCCTGCTTTTAAAGCATTCACTATTCCTTGCGTATCACTCATAAATCTGAATGAGAATAACAGGGTGGCAAGTGTAGCGAACAGCAATATCTTTTTCATAATTATCCTTTAGAGGAATGCACCGATCCTAAAAATATACAATATAGACTGTAATTAAAGAGCCGGGTTTAGTGGTAAAAGATTACATCCATTTTTGGTGTAGTTTTAACAAATGGAAAACAGTAAAACACTGCTAATCATCATGGACGGGTGGGGTTTGGGAAAAGTTAAAACTTCGGATGCCATTCAAAATGCGAACACTCCTTTTGTTAACTCCTTATATGGAAAGTATCCGCAAACAACCCTTGTTACCTGCGGCGAAAGCGTGGGGTTGCCGGATGGACAGATGGGAAACAGTGAAGTGGGACATCTAAATCTGGGCGCAGGACGCATCGTTTACCAGGAGTTGCAAAGAATAAATGTTGCGATAAGGGATAAAACTTTTTTTCAGAATAAAGTATTAGTCGATACAATTGATCATGCAATAATTAATAAACGGCCGCTTCATTTGATCGGGCTCGTAAGTGATGGAGGAGTGCATAGTCATATTAACCACTTGAAAGCAGTTTGTGATCTGTGTAAAGAGAAAGGTTTGCAGAATGTATTTATTCATGCATTTACAGACGGGCGGGATACGGATCCGAAAAGTGGCCTTCAATTTATGGAAGAATTACAGTCACATCTTAATACATCGTCGGGGAAAATTGCCACTGTTAGCGGGCGTTATTATGCCATGGACAGGGATAAAAGATGGGAACGAATTAAGCTGGCCTATCATGCATTGGTAAATGGTAAAGGAGAAAAAGCTATCGATGCAGTTTCTGCTGTCAAGCATTCTTACGACACCGGCAAAACGGATGAATTTATTTTGCCCACGGTGATCACAGGCCAAGACGGGTTACCGCTTGCAACGATACAGAATGGTGATGTTGCCATCTGTTTTAATTTCAGGACAGATAGGTGCAGGGAGATTACAGAAGTGCTCACCCAGGAAGATATGCACGAGTTTGACATGCATAAATTACAATTGTATTTTACTACGATGACGGAATATGATAAGACGTTTAAAAACATAAATATCATTTTCGAAAATGACGACTTGTTGCAAACGCTTGGGCAGGTACTTGCGGAACATAATAAAAAACAGATACGGATCGCAGAAACAGAAAAATATCCTCACGTCAGTTTTTTCTTTAGTGGCGGAAGAGAGGAACCCTTTCCGGGTGAAACAAGGATCATGGTTCCTTCTCCGAAAGTGGCTACTTATGATCTGAAGCCCGAAATGAGTGCCGAAGAAGTAACGCAAAAATTATTACCTGAGATCAATAATGAAACAGCAGATTTTATTTGTTTGAATTTAGCTAATGCAGATATGGTTGGGCACACAGGCGTATGGAGTGCGGTTATAAAAGCGGTTGAAACGGTTGATCACTGTGTAGACAGGATAATTACTGCAGCACTTGCGCATGGATATACTATTTTTTTAACCGCCGATCATGGTAACGCGGATTACATGATAAATGCAGACGGATCGCCTAACACGGCGCATACTTTAAATCTTGTTCCTTTATTCGTAATCAGTAATTCCTGGAGGGGAACATTAAAGCCGGGAAAATTAGGAGACATCGCACCGAGCATTCTAACTATTATGGGTTTACCTGTGCCCCCGCAAATGACAGGAAATATATTAGTCAATTAAATCAAATCGTATGAGATTCCTAAGATCGCTTCTTATTATTTTATTGATCATTATTGTGGTGATACAATTTTTCAGACCCGAAAAAAATATACATGCAGGACCATTCAAAAATGATATTTCAACAAAATATCCTGTGCCGCATGATGTAGATACTATACTTGCGCATGCATGTTATGATTGTCATAGTGAAAACACACGCTACCCGTGGTACAACAACATTCAACCAGTTGCATGGTGGCTGAAAAGTCATGTGGATGATGGTAAACGAGGATTGAACTTTAATGAGTTCGCTACTTACAGTCCACGTAAACAATATGATCGTATGGATGGTACCATCAGCCTTGTAAAAAAAGGAGCAATGCCGTTGGATTCTTATACATGGATTCATAAAGATGCGATCTTAAGTGATTCTCAAAAGAACACCTTGTTTGCATGGGCAAATTCTGTTATGGATTCTTTAAAAGCGCATTATCCGCCGGATAGTCTTGCAAAAAGACATGGCCCTCCACCTGCGGGCAAGTAGTTAATTTATAAAACCCTGTGATAGCGCAGGGTTTTTTATTTTTGTGTATGATTATTAAATCAGCATCTTATCTTATTTCCAGCCCGGAGATTGCATTGTGTCCTAAGCCAGACCGCCCCGAATATGCTTTTATCGGCAGAAGCAATGTAGGAAAGTCATCACTGATAAATATGATCTGCAATATTCAGAAGCTGGCAAAAACTTCTGCGTCTCCTGGTAAAACGCAAATGATCAATCATTTCGAAATTCAATCCATCAGCAAAGACAACGGCCCGGTTAGTAAATGGTATTTGGTTGACTTACCTGGGTATGGATATGCGAAAGTTTCTATCTCCAATCGTAAGAAATGGGAAAGAATGATTGAAGATTATTTATTGAAGCGGGAGAATCTTGTAAATATTTTTATATTGATAGACAGCCGCCATCCTGCACAGGCGCCGGATCTGGATTTTATAAATAAGCTGGGAAAATGGAATATTCCTTTTACCCTGGTTTTTACTAAAACAGATAAAGAGAACCAGAGAACTGTTGCTGCTAATATTAAAAGCCTGCATGACGGACTTAGAAAGACCTGGCAGTTTTTGCCGAGACAATTTATAACGAGTGCGATAAAAAAATCCGGCCGCGACAAGATCCTTGCATTTATCGAAGAAAGCAATGAGACTTACTGGGAGGAGCAAAAGGAAATAAATAAATAAATAGTTCTCGCCGAAAACGCGCAATTCGCAGAAAATTGTTTTATTTCTTTTCGGTATTATTCCGCGGCTTCAGCGAATTCCGTGTGTTCCGCGAGACTATATTATAAAATTAATTCACGATTTTATCAGCGCAGCAACTGCTTGCAAAAGCTTCAGGCTTGGCTTTAAAAGCGAAGCCCATTCCGAGAATGTATCCCATCGCTTCTTTTAAAGCATCATTACTTTTGAATTGCGGATTTGTATTGATGTCTGCATGCACTTCCATATCAACATCATACTTAATAAAAAGATCGCAAAGCTCATAAGCTATCTCGATACTTTTAGCAACTTCAACCAGCATTCTTTCTTTAATGTTATACTGGTGTTTTGTTTTTTCATTGTGGATGTACATGAAACCTCCGTTATGTTCTCTCAGAAAAACAATTACGGTTGCAAATTCGGTTTCAATCCCTTTAACCTGGCTATCTGTACCGATGCAAACTTTTAGCCGGGTACCTTTGGCGGTTTCTTTTTTAATCGCATCTTCAACCGCGTCTTTAATAGGAAGATGGATGGCTTCTCCGTTAAATTTTCTCCAATGCATATTGAAATTGGGTTTACTGAATTTACGGATAATTACTTATTCCGTATTCCAATTGCTGCTAATCTATTATTAACAGCCAGTGGAAAACCGGCAGAATATCAAACAAGAACAAGAAATTTTGAGTGAAGAACAATGTTAAATCGGTTCGTCCTTCCTTGTTCAATATCCCTAGATCAATTCACTTGTTTTTTTCTTATCAAATTGCATGCTATGCAGTTTGGCGTAATATCCACCTGCAGCGAGGAGCTCATGGTGTGGCCCATTTTCTTTGATTTCACCTTTGTCGAGAACAATAATTTTATCTGCTTTTCTAATAGTGGAAAGCCGGTGCGCAATAACAATAGAAGTTCTTCCGGAGATCAGTTTATCAATTGCATGCTGAATCAATAATTCGCTTTCTGTATCGATGGATGACGTAGCCTCATCTAAAATAAGTATGGACGGATTATAAAGTAAAGCCCGGATAAACGAGATCAGTTGCCGCTGGCCCAGGCTCAAACTGCTGCCGCGTTCCATCACATTAAAATCATAATTACCGGGCAGGCGCATAATGAAGTCGTGAACTTCTATCATCCGGGCGGCTTCTTCCACTTTTTCCCTGCTGATTTCGGGATTTCTTAAAGTGATATTATCGAGGATGGACCCCGAAAAAAGAAAGACATCCTGCAGTACCACCCCGATATTCTTTCTAAGGAAATCCAGCTTGTAATCATTGATATTTTGTCCGTCAACTTTAATGCTTCCTTTCTGCACGGCATACACCCTGTTGAGTAAACTGATGATAGAAGTTTTACCGCTCCCGGTATGGCCTACCAAAGCAATCGTTTCCCCGGGGTTAACAGAAAAATTAATATCCTTCAGAATATAATTTTCGTTTTCATAAGCAAACCATACATGATCGAATTCAATTGAACCATTGATCTTTGCCGGCTCCAGTTTTCCTGTATCGGGCATTTCATCCGGGTTATCCATTACCCTGAAAACACGTTCAGAAGCAATAATACCCATTTGAAGAACATTGAATTTATCAGCAATAATTCTTAGTGGCCTGAATATCTGGTTTAGGTATAAAATGAAGGAAATCAATAAACCCGGGTGAATTTTCCTGTCAGATATCCACCATACCATTATACCGGTGCTAATTGCCAGCACCACTTCTACTATGGGAAAGAAAACAGAATAAGCAAAAATGGATTTTATGTTCGCACCCCGGTGTTCCCTGTTTATTTTTTTAAACTTTTCAAATTCCCTGTCTTCAGCGGCGAATGCCTGCACCACCATCATGCCTGTTAAATGTTCCTGCACGAACGCATTTAAGGATGCTACGGCATTACGCACTTTTATAAAACTTTTGTTTACGCTTTCTTTAAAATAATAAGTTGCGATGAGGAGACCTGGAAAGGGAATGAGGCAAACGAGTGTGAGCCGCCAGTCAATATAGAACATGGTTAACAACGTGATAACAATGGAAAGAAGATCTGCCACTATCGGTATCAATCCATCTGAAAAAATATCATTGATACTTTCAATATCATTGATTGTTCTGGTAGTAAGGGTACCAATGGGCGTAGTGTCAAACTGCTTAAGATTAAGATGAAGAATTTTATTAAAAACGGCAACTCTCATATCCCTCACCACGTTTTGTCCTAGTACAGATGTGATAAAAGAAAAAACGAACCGCAGTGCTGTTTCAAAAAACAGGAAGGCTACCTGGAAAACGGTCATGGAAACAAGAAAACGCTCGAGGTCAGTCAGATTAGTATAACCAATTATCCAGTTCAGCCAGGAAGGGAAATGAACTGCTTTACCGGTGACCTTATCAATAGTAAGCTGAATTAAATAGGGACGAAGCGGCGTAATAGCCGCCAGTGTAATAGCCAGGATGATGCTGAGGTAAAATTGTTTCCGGTACGGTTTTACATAGTGAAAGACCCGTCTTAACAGGTGCCAGTCTACCGCCTTTTTCTTAACATCTCTGCTCATGTTCTGCCAAAGGTAATACAGAGTTGAGAATAGTTTGCAGTTGGCAGTTGAAGGTTGGCGCCATAATTCAATGTTGCTGAATTTACTTTAATTATCAACCGCTCTCTCTCTGCCAACCGCCAACTATCAACGGCTCTCTCTGCCAACTGCCAACCGCCAACTGCCAACTGCCAACCGCCAACTGCCAACCAAATTGCAACAAGCCGCTAACAAAAAAGAGTGCGGTCATTTACGTAAATTCGTAGTCTATGGCGGAAGCAGTAAGTACACAGGAGGCACAGGTATATAAATACAACCTGACGGGAGAGGAGGAGAAAAAAGAAATTCTGCGCCAGTATCGTTTATTACTAAAAACGCTTCGTCCAAAATTAAAAAGAGGAGATAAAGAACTGGTTCGGGAAGCTTTTGAAATGGCCGTTGAAGCACATAAAACGATGCGGCGCAAAAGTGGCGAACCGTATATTTTACATCCTTTGGCCGTGGCCCAGATTTGTGTTGAAGAGATTGGATTGGGTGTTCGCAGTACTATTTGCGGGTTGTTGCACGACACTGTTGAGGATACTGATCTTTCGCTCGAAGATGTTGAAAGAGAATTCGGAAATGAGATTGCGAGGATAGTGGATGGGTTGACTAAAATTTCCAATGTTATCGATGCTAATTCCAGCCAGCAGGCAGAGAACTTTAAAAAAATATTGCTCACACTTACGGACGACCCCCGGGTAATTCTGATAAAACTGGCAGACAGGCTGCATAATATGCGAACGCTTGATTTTATGAAGCGGGAAAAGCAATTAAAAATTGCCAGCGAAACAGTTTGGGTGTATGCGCCTCTTGCCCACCGGATGGGTTTGTATAATATCAAGACCGAGCTTGAGGACCTTTCCATGAAATACATGGAGCCGGAACACTATAAAGAGATCGCTAGAAAACTGGCCGAAACAAAAAGGGAACGTACCCGTTACATCAATGAATTTATCAAACCAATTAAAGACAAACTGGTAAAGGGCGAGTTTAATTTTGAAATATATGGCCGCCCGAAAAGCATTCACTCGATCTGGAATAAAATAAAAAAGAAAGCTGTTGCTTTTGAAGAAGTATACGACCTGTTTGCCATCCGTATCATTCTTGATTCTCCTCCCGAAAAAGAAAAAGAAGATTGCTGGAAAGTTTATTCCATCATCACCGATGAGTACACGCCCTCTCCCGAGCGTTTACGTGACTGGCTGAGTAACCCGAAAGCGAACGGGTACGAGGCGCTTCATACCACCGTAATGGGGCCGCAGGGGCGCTGGGTTGAAGTGCAGATACGAACCCGGAGAATGAATGAGATTGCCGAAAAAGGACTAGCCGCACATTTTAAATATAAAGAAGGAAGTAATGATGAAGACAGGTTTGATAAATGGTTCGGTCAGATAAGGGAAATGATCACCACGCAGGATACAGATGGTGTTGATTTTCTGCAGGATTTTAAAACCTCGTTTCTTGCCGAAGAAATTTATGTGTATACGCCAAAAGGCGATGTGAAAATGTTACCCACAGGTTCAACAGCGCTTGATTTTGCATTTGCTATTCACACGGCTATCGGCAGTAAATGCATTGGTGCAAAAGTAAATCACAAGCTGGTGCCGATCGGTCATAAGCTGCGGAGCGGGGACCAGGTGGAAATTATTTCAAGCAGTAAACAAAAGCCAAATGAAGACTGGCTGAACCAGGTAGTAACGGCGAAAGCCAAAAGCAAAATTAAAGACGCACTTAAAGAAGAAAAAAGAAAGATAGCCGATGAAGGGAAATACGTGGTGCAACGCAGGCTCGAAGGATTGGGAACAAAAATGAACCAGCACAATATTGATGAACTGGTGAGTTTTTATAAAGTGCAGTCACAACTGGATCTGTTCTATAATATCGCCAAGAAAATAATTGATCTGAAGGAACTGAAAGATTTTTCGGTATCCGGCGATAAACTCGAAGCCCCAAAACCTGTTAAGCCTGTTGAAAATAAAACTGAACCCGCAGAGCACCGTATAAATAAAAAGGATTCTGAACTGATCATTTTCGGCGAAAGCAGTGATAGGATCATGTATTCACTGGCTAAATGCTGTAATCCTATTCCCGGTGATGATGTATTCGGATTTGTAAGTACGGGCAAAGGCCTTGTCATACACCGTACAGGGTGCCCGAATGCTGCACAATTATTGGCTAATTATGGTCACCGTGTGGTTAAAACGAAATGGGCCAAGAACAAAGAAATATCATTCCTTACCGGGCTGAAAATTATTGGAATGGATGATGTAGGTGTTATTAATAAAATTACTAACATCATCAGCGGAGACCTCCGGATTAATATTTCCGCACTTTCCATCGAGTCTACGGAGGGATTGTTCCAGGGGATAATCAAAGTATTCGTTCATGATAAAGAAGAGCTGGACGAACTGGTAGATAAATTGAAACAGTTAAATGGATTACATTCTGTGGAACGTTTTGACACTGAATAGTTGTTCCGGTTATATCTGCAAAAATGTGCAAATTTCATTTGTTGGTTTGAACATTTCCTCATCTTCATATTCTACTTTTGCCACTCACCAATAATAACCCATTCTCATGGTTGATGTTCTCCTCGGTTTACAGTGGGGCGATGAAGGCAAAGGAAAAATCGTAGATTATTTTGCTCCTCAATATGACGTAATTGCCCGCTTCCAGGGAGGCCCGAATGCGGGGCATACATTATATGTGAACGATACAAAAATTGTTTTGCACCAGATA
>JAQBNK010000188.1 GCA_028288595.1 Chitinophagaceae bacterium | reverse complement strand
CCTTCGGGAAAATTTCCTGAAAGATTACTTGTGATAACAGTATCACCTTTTTTAACTTCTGCACTTTTGGGAATATTCCGAAGCGTTAATTCTGAAGGAGAGCTTCCATCCCAGTCAACAATACCGTTATAGGCACTGCGTTTCAGCATACCGCTCACTTTACTGTTGCGATTCAGCAGGCTCATCACCAAAGTATAATTCGCATTAGCAGTTACTACCTTACCTACAATGCCGTCCGGGCCAACTACGGCCATGTCTTCTGTTACACCCTGGTTTCTTCCCCGTTCAAGTACAATAAAATTGTTCTCTTCAAAAATACTGTTACCTACAACTTTGGCAGGCAACCAGGTAAATCTTCTCACCCGTCCTGAAGTATCCCTGTAAATGGAATCGATCACCGTTTTCCTTGCAGTATCAACAGATTTAAAATTTGAAAGAAGCAGGTTGTGCAGCCTGGTATTTTCTTCCACCAGTTTCCTGTTTGTTTCTTTCAGATTGAAGAAGTATTGAAAATTATTGTATTGCTTTTCAAACCGGCCGGTGACTTCAAGCGCAGTACCCGAGAACATTGCCTGGTGTGTTTGATTGTAACGGCTGAGAATGATAAGTGCAATTACCTGAAGTGCCAGGAAAAGAAAAAAATTAGAGAACCGCCTGATAAATAAAAAGACATTTCTCATATGCGGCTTACTCCTCCATAAACTTTAGATACTGGCTTAAAAAGATCAACATGATTTTATCGCATGATGAAAGGGAAACGCTGGTAATTCTTTAAAGCTATACCTGTACCGCGAACGACGCTCTTCAGCGGGTCATCGGCAACATGTACGGGAAGCTTGATTTTCTGACTCAATCTTTTATCAAGTCCTCGCAGCAAAGCACCGCCCCCGGTAAGATACAGGCCACGGCGATAAATATCGGCGGCTAATTCAGGTGGTGTTGTTTCCAATGCTTTTAAGATCGCTTCTTCAACTTTAAAAATACTTTTATCAAGTGCCTCGGCAATTTCCTGGTAACTCACCATGATCTGTTTTGGAATTCCTGTAACAAGGTCACGCCCGTTTACAGGAAGATCATCAGGTGCATTTTCCAGGTCTTTCATAGCAGCCCCGATTTGTATTTTGATCTGCTCGGCAGTTCTTTCACCAATCAATAAACTATGATAGCGGCGAAGGGCTTCCATAATATCTGAAGTAAACTCGTCTCCCGCAATACGGATAGACTGATCGCAGACAATACCAGCCAAAGCGATCACGGTAATACCCGTTGTACCGCCACCGATATCGATGATCATATTACCTACAGGTTCTTCTACGTCTATTCCAATACCAAGAGCCGCTGCCATTGGTTCATGTATAAGATAAACTTCTTTCGCACCGGCTTGTTCAGCACTATCCCTAACCGCTCTTTTTTCCACTTCAGTAATGGATGAAGGAATACAGATCATCATTCTCCAGCTCGGCGGGAAAAGTGGTTTTTTGGGATAGATCATTTTGATCATTTCCCTGATCATTAGTTCTGCGGCGTTAAAATCAGCGATAACACCATCTTTCAGTGGCCTAACCGTGCGAATACTTTCATGGGTTTTTTCATGCATCATCAATGCCCGCTTACCCACTGCCAGCACTTCTTTGGGATTATTCCTGTTAAGGGCCACAATAGAAGGCTCATTTACCACGATTTCATCATTATGTATGATGAGGGTATTGGCTGTACCCAGGTCCATTGCTATCTCTTGCGTGAAAAAGTTGAAAAGTCCCATTATTCTTAGATTCCGAATGATTGAATGCCTGCAAAATTGCTGGAAATTAACTGAATATCAAAAGGCGTTTTTAAATTCTTGCTCCCATCCCTGAAATGAAACCGTATGCTGCTGAAAATATCGTTCCAAAAATGAAGGTAAAAGAAAAACGTATACGGCTGTTTAGTTAAATTTCAAAATGCATCACGCGAACTCGTAACCAATATCCTTTCGGTAGTAAATACCGTCAAACTCAATTCTCTCAAGGGTTTTAAGAGAAGCGGCTACACCATCATTAATTGAATCACCATAAGAAGTTACTACTAAAACCCTTCCGCCATTGGTTAGAATCTCTTCGTTTAATTTCTTTGTTCCTGAATGAAAAATAAATGATGTCGCCTGTTCGTTCAACCCTGTTATTTTTTTGTCTTTCTGATAATTCCCGGGGTAACCGCCGCTAACCGCAACAATTGCACAACAGCTTTTTTTACTGACTAACACTTTTTGATCACGTAAAGTTCCATCATACAAAGAATTGAAAAGTTCCAGCATATCATTTTCAAGTAGTGGAAGCACCACCTCCGTTTCAGGGTCACCCATGCGGCAATTATATTCAATTACATAAGGTTCGCCGTTTACATTGATCAAACCAAAGAAAACAAAACCTTTGTAGTCCAGCTTTTCGGCCGCAATACCGGTTATCGTAGGCTGAATAATTCTTTCTTCTACTTTTTGCATGAAAGTATCATCTACAAACGGTACCGGGCTGATACATCCCATTCCCCCTGTGTTCAAACCTGTGTCTTTTTCTCCAATTCTTTTATAATCTTTTGCATGCCCTATAACCTGGTAATCTTTGCCGTCGGTGAGTACAAAAACACTTACTTCTATTCCTTTTAAAAATTGTTCAACAACTACCCTAGCCGATGCTTCGCCAAATTGCTGACCAATGATCATGTTTTTAAAAACATCCAGCGCTTCTTCGTTTGTTTCGGAGATGACAACTCCTTTACCCGCAGCCAGTCCGTCAGCTTTTAAGACTACCGGGAGGCTGTGCATCTCAATATATTTCCTGCCGGTCTCATAAGTTTCAGCATCAAATTCAAAATAGGCGGCTGTTGGAACCTGGTATTTATGCATGAATGCCTTCGCGAAAGCTTTGCTGCCTTCCAGTTTTGCAGCAGTAGCAGATGGACCTATTATTTTTATGTGATTCACTGAAGTATCACTCATAAAAAAATCATACACGCCTTTTACGAGTGGCTCTTCCGGACCAACGATAATCATATCAATGTTCTTATCAAGACAAAACCTTTTCTGCGACACAAAATCATTAACGTCTAATGATACATTTTCGCCGTATTCAGCGGTGCCGGCATTGCCTGGAGCAATAAACAAATCGTTACAAAGCGGGCTCTGTTTAATTTTCCAGGCCAGCGCATGCTCACGACCACCTGATCCAAGAATTAAGATGTTCATAGTTTTAAATTCAACCCGAAATTCTATTTTTTCCTTCGGAAAACACAGAAATCACCGAAATGAAATTTACTCAGGACGAAACCTGGAAGTGATTACCCGAAATCTGCCTGTCTGCGAATTCTGCCAGACATGCTTTTGACTATTCCGTATATAATTTATTCTGTATTTTCATCCGTTGAATTAACTCCTGAAATTCTCTAACGAAAACTTATTGTTATGTCTGAAGTGGTTAAAACCGGTAAACATCCTAAAGCATTATACGTGCTCTTCTTTACAGAAATGTGGGAGCGCTTTGCTTATTATTTAATGGTAGGTATCTTATTGCTTTATTTAACTGATACAACAACCGGCGGAAAAGGATTTGCCCAAAGCATGGGTGCCGATGTAGTGGGCAGTTTTATCGCCCTGGTTTACCTAACACCTTTTTTAGGAGGTTTAATTGCTGACCGGCATTTTGGATATACAAGGTCAATCTTTTTAGGAGGAAGCTTAATGGCCCTCGGATATATTGGTCTTGCCATTCCGGGTAACACTGCTTTATATGTTTCACTGGCACTGATCATCTTCGGCAACGGTTTTTTCAAACCAAACATCTCTACATTACTTGGAAATATTTACAACCGCGAAGACTTGAAACCATTAAAAGATAATGCTTACAACATTTTCTACATGGGGATCAATATCGGTGCGTTTGTTTGCAATTTCGTAGCTGCTTATTTACGCAACAATTATGGATGGGGTTATGCATTTGCCGCCGCAGGAGTTGGATTGATCATCGGTATGATCGTTCTGGCGGTAAACTTAAAGCAGGTTAAACATGCGGATGTAAAAAAACAAATGCAGGCTGAGGACATGCCTACCTCAAAAATATTTGGTTATGTTTTTTTACCTGCAATTATTGCGGCTGTTATCGGATGGATCGTTCCTAAATTAATTTTTGGTCAAACCATTATGGGAAGCCAGGCGAATGATGCTTTTATCTTTGCCTGTTTACCCATCATAGCATTCTATGTTTCACTTTATGTAAAAGCAAAAGGACAGGACAAAAGAGGAATCGGATCGTTACTTTTTATCTTTGCCATGGCCGTCGCTTTCTGGACGATCTATAACCAGAACTCTACAGGATTAACGCTATGGGCAGAAAAACATACGGACAGAACCGTTTCTCCTACCACTCAAAAAATTGCTGGTAAACTTGGTTTTCTTCAAACGGTAAGTGATACCCCAAGACAAGTAAGTAAAGTAAATCAGTACCTCGTAAATGTAAAAGATGAAACAGGTAAAGATGTACAGATACTTGGGCCCGATCCTTACTTTAATAACGTGCCGGTTGATCAACATCCGCACGGATCAATTCAACTGGCAAATACGGAATTGTTTCAGTCACTAAATCCGTTATTTATTGTTTTGCTCACATTACTTTTTGTTCCGCTCTTCGATTACATGCGGCGAAGAGGCAAAGAACCTACCACGGCTTCTAAGTTTTGTATGGCATTATTTATATCCGGACTTTCCGCATTGGTAATGGTCTTTGCAGTTATGTCGGTGCCCTCAGTGTATACACATAAAACTTCCCCGCTATGGCTTTGGGGGACCTATTTTATTTTCACCATCAGTGAAATATTCTTAAGTCCAATTGGTTTATCACTCGTATCCAAACTGGCACCGGCAAGGCTTACTGCTTTACTAATGGGCGGCTGGTTCTTGTCTACTTCAATCGGGGGAAAAATCGCAGGAGTGATGACAACCTTCTGGGACGACTTCACCGATAAAAAAATGTTCTTCCTTCTCCTGGTGGTTGCGGCATTTATCTGCGGCGTATTTATTTATGCCCGCTTAAAATCGCTGAACCAGGTGCTGAGAGAAAAAACAGGATCGGCATAAGAGAATTAGCAAATTAGCAAATGTGAAAATTAGCAAATGAAGCAGCGCTCCGGCAATGCATTCACTTGCTAATTTTTCTTTTTATTTCCTGCTCAACTTTTCCGCGGATTCTGCATTTCCGGCAGTTGTCCCCTTTTTTATTTCTTATATTAGCCCTTATAACCAACTGAAGCCTTATGCAAGATCAGCAACCGACTTTCAAACCTTTCGTTGCCCCCGAAACGAATATGAAAGAGTTTACGCTTAAAGCCATTATCACAGGCAGCATCTTCGGAATTATTTTTGGCGCCGCTACGGTTTACCTGGCTTTAAAGGCCGGGCTTACTGTTTCAGCATCGATACCCATCGCAGTAATTGCTATTACGCTGGGAAGAAAATTTTTAAAGACAACTATTCTCGAAAATAATATTATACAAACCGCAGGCTCTGCCGGTGAAAGTATTGCAGGTGGAGTTGTATTTACATTGCCGGGATTTTTATTCCTGACTGAAAAAAGCAGTGCTGATTATTTTAACTACGTGACCATTTTGATTCTTGCGATTCTTGGTGGCCTTCTTGGAACATTAATGATGATACCACTTCGCAGATCATTAATAGTAAAAGAACACGGCATACTTCCCTACCCTGAAGGCACGGCATGCGCAGCAGTTTTAAAAGCAGGTGAAAGAGGCGGAGACTTTGCTAAAACTGCTTTCCAGGGTTTGGGATTTGCATTTGCCTATGCGATCCTTCAAAAAATATTTCATGTAATTGCTGATGTGCCTTATTTCATGACGAAACAAACAAACCGTTTTTTTCCGTCAGCAAAAATGAGCAGTGAAATAACACCGGAGTACATGGGTGTTGGTTATATAATCGGTCCGAAGATTGGCGGTATACTCGTTGCCGGTGGTATCCTTAGCTGGTTTGTTTTTATTCCTTTACTCGCATCTTTAGTTCCCGGCGATCTTGTTGCGGCTCAGTTGGCCAAGCTGGGTTATCTCACCGATATTGCAAAGCCCGGTGGCCCGGGAGGATGGAACCCTGTTACACATACATTCGCTGATTATTCTACTGCGATCTATCGTGCATACATCAGGCAAATTGGTGCCGGCGCTGTTGCAGCGGGAGGCTTCATTACTTTATTCAAAACTATTCCTACTATTATTTCATCTTTCAAAGGAAGCCTCGGCGCATTGAAAGAACAGGATGATAAAACAAAAGCGATCGCCAGGACAGACAGGGACATTAGTCTTAAAGTTGTTGGTATTGGAAGTGTTGCACTTGTTTTACTAATGGCTGTTTTGCCGCAAGTGCCGGGAGATAGTATTTTCAGTAAACTGCTTGTTGGATTACTTGTAATTATGTTCGGTGCTTTTTTCGTTACCGTTTCTTCAAGAATAGTTGGATTGATCGGCTCATCTAATAACCCCATCAGCGGCATGACGATCGCAACATTAATGGGAACCTGCCTTGTATTTATTGCAGTTGGATGGACCGGGAAATTATATGAACCCATGGCACTTGTTGTAGGAGGAATGATCTGTATCGCTGCAGCCAACGCCGGCGGTACTTCCCAGGATCTGAAGACGGGTTACATAGTTGGTGCTACACCAAAATACCAGCAGATCGCTTTGTTCATTGGTGCCATTGTAGCGTCGCTTGCAATTGGTATCACAGTAAAAATTCTGGATACGCCTTCTGCTGAAATGCTGAAACAAGGTATTCAGCATGCAATAGGCAGCGATAAATATCCTGCGCCCCAGGCAACATTAATGGCAACACTTACCAAAGGAATTCTTTCATTCAATCTTGACTGGCAGTTTGTATTAGTTGGTGCTTGTATTGCCGTTGTGATGGAATTGTGCAGCATTAATGCTTTGAGTTTTGCGATCGGCATTTATCTTCCGCTAAGCACTACGTTCCCGATTTTTGTGGGTGGTGCGATCCGCGGAATTATTGAATGGAAAGACAGGAAGAAAAATAAATTAAAAACCGATCATGGAGGCGAAGATGACCTGGGTAAAGGAAACCTTTTTGCTACCGGGCTTGTTGCCGGTGGTGCTGTTGCAGGTGTAATCGTTGCATTCCTTACTGCCAGTGATGGTGTGAATGCTTCTTTACAACATGTGAACACAGAAGAACCTTTGCGGAGTTCTTTAGGAGAGAACGGTTATTATTTACTGGGTGTTTTACTGTTTGCTTTTATGGGATGGGTACTTTACAGGGTGGCAGGAAAAAAAGAAGAAATAAAAATTGAAAATGTTTAACATCACCTGATACCAAACAAAAAACTGAGCCGCTTCATAAGAGTGGCTCAGTTTTTTCTAGGGTAATTACATAGTATCTTCATTAACAGAATCTCCACTTATATGAAAAAAATATTTGCACTTCTATTATTCGGCTCGTTCCTGATGTCTGCCTGCGGACAGCGTGGTGATATTATGACTGCGGCAGCGATAAAAGAAAATTATATAAAGATCGAACGCATGATCCCTATGCGTGATGGCGTAAAACTTTTTACTGCTATTTATATTCCGAAAGATTCTTCGGTTACCTATCCGTTCCTCATACAACGCACTCCTTATTCATGTGCGCCTTATGGTGAAGAAAATTATAGTTCACGGCTCGGACCTAATTCATCTTTCGCCAAAGAGCAATACATCTTTGTGAACCAGGATGTGAGAGGAAGATATATGAGTGAAGGTGAGTTCCAGGAAATGACTCCAGCCATCGATAATAAAAAATCAAAAAAGGATGTTGATGAAAGCAGTGATACTTATGATACGATGGAATGGCTGCTGAAAAATATTCGTCATAATAATGGCAAGGCAGGATTATACGGTATTTCTTATCCCGGCTTTTATGCATCGGCAGCTTTACCTAATGCACATCCGTCTATTAAAGCTGTTTCTCCGCAGGCACCTGTTACAGATGAATTTGAAGGCGACGATGCAAATCATCGCGGCGCTTTTTACCTGATGGATAATTTTAGCTTCATGAATTTCTTTGATCATCCAAGGCAGGCGCCCTGGAAAAAATACCCGGCTGTAAACAAGGATCTGAAGATCGATGACGTATATGATTTTTATTTAAAAGCCGGGCCACTCAAAAATTTAAATACAAGATATTACCACGACAGCAGTAAAATATGGAACGAATATTTAGCGCACACTACTAAAGATGCTTATTGGGAAGCAAGAGATATTCGTAAGCATTTGAAAAATATTAAGCCTGCTGTTTTAGTAGTGGGCGGATGGTTCGACGCGGAAGATATGTTTGGTGCGCTAAAAACTTACGAGGCTATCGAAAAGCAATCACCCAATAATAACAACCGTCTCATCATGGGTCCATGGACACACGGAAGCTGGTCCCGCGGTACCTGGGATAAATTTGCCGGTTATAGTTTTGGTAGTAATACCAGCAGTTATTTCCAGGATATGGAAACAAAGTTTTTTAATTATTACCTGAAAGGAAAAGGAGATTTCAATGCGCCTGAAGCGACGGTATTTATTACCGGCAGTAATGAATGGAAAGGCTTTACACAATGGCCACCGAAAGAATCAGTAAAAACCAACTGGTATTTAGGTGATGGCCATACCCTGACGTTTTCTAAAAACAACAGCAAAAATTTTGATGAATATATTTCAGACCCTGCTAACCCGGTTCCTTACATAGATAAAAAAGCGGGTGACAGGTTAAGCGAGTATATGGCCTATGACCAAACATTCGCTTCTAAAAGAAATGACGTTGTTACTTATGTAAGTGAAACTTTAGGAAATAATGTTACACTAACCGGCGAGATTGTTGCTAACTTATTTGCCAGTACTTCAGGAACTGATGCAGATTTTATTTTGAAAGTAATTGATGTGTTGCCTGATGAAAAGCAAACGCAGCAATTAGTAAGAGCTGAAGTGCTGAGAGGAAAATTCAGAAACAGCTTTACAAGACCTGAACCTTTTGTTCCAAATAAAATAACACCGGTTAAATTAGTTTTGAATGATGTGGCGCATACATTTTTAAAAGGCCACAAAGTGATGGTGCAAATTCAAAGCAGCTGGTTCCCTTTGGTAGACAGAAACCCTCAAAAATTTGTAAACATTCCTTTCGCAGATGAAACTGATTTTCAGAAAGCAACCATCAGGATCTATCATGATGCGCTGCATCCTTCCAGTATAGACGTTCGGCAGCTGAAGTAAAGAATATTGAACAAGGACCAAGGAGTTAAGAATATCGATTTGAAGCCCCTTCATATCTTTTTTCATTCAGCATTCCTTGTTCAATATTCTTCACCCATCATAGCGGCCTCATCATTTATCTTTTTTGTTTGGCTTACAACTTGTATCACTTCAAGAACAAATTCTTTAAGAGAATTTAGACATGTTAGCCATGCAGTCGCCGGCTTTCAGGCCCGCTCTCATACAAAGAGAAGCAGATTCATTTATGAACAATAGATGAATACTAATATTAACCGCAACCATTATCGGTCAGCAGGTTAATTCTGTTGCGGGCTTTTCAATCACATAAAAGAAGTTTAAAAATATTTGAAGTGTAACGATTCTTCAGATCAGTTAAATATTAAATGATGAAACAAGATCACAGCAAGGCACCCATTATCGAAGCTATTCAGCACTATCATGAAAGTGGAGTTATCCCTTTTACCACACCGGGCCATAAACTTGGCAACGGCGTACTCCCCGAAGACAAAACTGCTATTGGTGCAGGTGCATATTATAATGATATGGCCATGCAGAATGGGGCTGATGATCGCCGTGAATCAAAAGGTGTGGTTGAATCAGCTGAAAAACTATTTGCCGATGCAGTTGGAGCAGACACTTCTTTTTTCTCTACTAACGGCAGCTCGTTAAGCGCACATGTAGCCGTTATGACGATCGCTAATACCGGCGATAAAATACTTGTAGCACGCAACGTTCATAAATCGATGGTAGCCGCAATTATTATGGCCGAAGTAGATCCTGTCTGGCTAAACCCTGTAATTGATGAAGAACTCGATGTTGACCATGGCATCACTGCTGAACACCTGGAAAAAATGCTTACTGAGAATCCTGATACTAAGGGAGTCGTAGTTGTGAGTCCTACTTATTATGGTGTAGTATCCGATATTAAATCACTGGCGGATATTTGTCACAAACGGGACATCCCACTGGTAGTAGACGAGGCCTGGGGACCGCATTTACCTTTTCATTCCGAACTTCCTGAACATGCTATGGCATGCGGGGCAGATATGAGTTTCGGAAGTATTCATAAAACTATGAACGGTCTTGGGCAGGCCTCTGTCATTAATATACAAGGCAAGCTCATAGATGCGGATCGTTTTACCCTCTGTTTCGATTTGTTTGAATCTACCAGTCCTTCTTCTGTCATACTTGCCAGTTGTGATGTGGCCCGAAGACAAATGGTTTTGCATGGTGAAGAACTCTGGGGTAAGGTGCTGCAACTTAGTCGCAGGGCACGAGCTGAATTAGCTAACATGCCGGGACTTTATGTATTGGGAAAAGAAATATTAGGAAAGCCCGGCACGTTTGATCTTGATGAAACCAAACTGGTGATTGATCTAAAAGATCTTGGAGTGAATGCTTATATGGCGGCAGACTGGATACTCGAGAAATACAAGATCACTTTTGAACTGATCACCCACCGTCACCTGATGGCATTGATCTCCATTGCAGACACAGACGAAACTGTAAACAAATTAATTGAAGCGATAAAAGGTTTATACGAATGGGTAAAAACAACGCAACCGAATTCTTATGTACCTATGCCACATCATCACGACCTCGGCACCATACAGGTTATGTCACCCACGAAAGCATTTTTCAGTGGCACCCGCAAAGTATCGCTTTCAGAAGCTGCAGGTGAAATAATCGCAGAAATGGTTTCGCCCTATCCTCCTGGTATTCCGCGTTTATTACCGGGAGAATTAATTACACCTGCTATTGTAGATTATTTACAACAGGGTAAGAATGCCAGCTTTTTCGTATTAGACCCCAGTGACCAGGAACTAAAAAAATTAAGGGTGGTGGACCTAAAGCATAATAAGAAATGAGCGATGAGAATGAGTAAGAAGAACTCTTTTATTGCTGCATTAATTATAGAGGTTTGACGAGTGACGGGAAATCTCCATCTTTATGAAAGTAAAGTTGTCAACTCTTTGCTCCTCATTATGAAAAAGTTTTATAAAATTTATTTTTTTGTTGCTTTATTTACGCTGTTATTTTTAAAATCTTACAGCATTCAACAAACAGACACTGCTATTATTGCCGCAGGCGCTGTGCCTCAGCTCATCTCTAAACAATTTTCGTTTACAGAAGGCCCCGCAGTTGATAAGCATGGAAACATCTTCTTCACGGATCAGCCCAATAATAAAATATGGAAGTATGATACGAAAGGAAAGCTTTCTGTTTTTTTAGAAAATGCAGGCAGATCAAACGGGATGTATTTTGACAAAAAAGGAAATCTCATAACATGTGCCGATGAACAAAATCAATTATGGTCCATCAGCAGGAAAAAGAAGATCACCGTTTTGGTGAATGATTATAATGGACAGAAATTAAACGGGCCCAATGATCTTTGGGTTTCACCAAAGGGAGATATTTATTTCACGGATCCTTACTACCAGCGTAATTACTGGACACGTAAAAAACAGGACATGGAAGGACAATATGTCTACCTCCTGTCACGCGGTAAAATAACAGCCATACCTGTTGTTAAAAATTTGCAGCAACCCAATGGCATCGTTGGCACTCCCGATGGCAAATATTTATTTGTCGCAGATATTAAAGGAAAGAAAACCTATAAGTATACCATTAATGCCGATGGTTCTTTAAGTAATGCCTTAGTTTTCACTGAACTTGGTTCTGATGGGATGACAATTGATAACCTGGGGAATCTTTATCTCACCGGTGACGGCGTAACTGTTTTTAATCCGCTTGGTGAAAAGATCGCTCACATTGCTATTCCCGAAAAATGGACAGCGAATGTCGCCTTCGGTGGGAAGCACCGGGATAAATTATTTATCACGGCGTCTGAATCTGTTTATATTTTGAGTATGAAGACGCGGGGAATTGAATAGATATTTTGTTCCTTTTAACAATTTTCCTGGGGAAAGTGGGTTTCGCCACAATCATTTGTTAATGATAATAACTCATCCCCCTCTACCGTTATATAAAAATTAAATTCGTGCAAATCCCCAGATTCTATGCGCACATTATGCATGGCGGTTGTGAGCAGTTTTCTTTTTGTTTCGGCTGCATGGCAAACTGATTTTCAAAAAGCAAAACAATCCGCAGAAGCAGAACATAAATTTATTCTGCTTAATTTTTCAGGATCAGACTGGTGCGGGCCATGCATTCGAATGCATAAAGAAATATTCGACAGTGAAGTTTTTACCAGTTATGCCACAAACAATCTTGTCCTCGTAAACGCGGATTTTCCAAGGTTAAAAAAGCACGAGCTATCAAAAGATCAGCAAAAGAAAAATGATCAGCTCGCCGATGTTTATAATAAAGAAGGAATTTTTCCTTTAACAGTTCTCCTTACCCCAGAGGGAAAGGTGATAAAGAAATGGGAAGGCTTTCCACAGATGTCACAAGAAGCGTTTATCAGCCAGCTAAAAAAAGGTGTTGATGCAGGAAAATAATGCTGCCATAATTGTCCCTTCACTTTACCGCATGGTTTCTAAGTTAATGGGTAACCGTTTCGAAATAAGTGTGGTTACTGATGAAGCTTCTTATGCTGATGAGTGTATTGAAGCTGCCATTGAAGAGATCAGGCGGATCGAAAAAATCTTCACAACATTTAACGAATCCAGCCAAACTAATTTAATCAACCGCAATGCGGGCTTAAAGCCGGTTAAAGTTGAAAAAGAGATGTTTGATCTTATCCGCCGATCAAAAAAAATATCAGAGATAACCCAGGGAGCTTTCGATATCACCTACGGGTCATTAGATAAAAAACTATGGAACTTCGATCAGGCCATGACGAGTCTTCCTGACCATGACACTGCAAAAAAAGGCGTGCGCCTCATCAATTACAACAATGTATTGCTTGATGAAAAAAAATGTACTGTTTTCCTCAGGGAAAAAGGAATGCGTATTGGATTTGGAGGAATCGCAAAAGGATATGCTGCAGACAGGGCGAAATTAATTTTACTGAAAAAAGGAATCAATAGCGGAATTGTAAATGCAGCCGGTGATCTTACCGCATGGGGGCATCAACCCGGTGGAAGATCATGGACCATCGGAATTGCTGATCCTAATGCTGCACGAAATGCATTTTCTTACCTCGACATTACCAATAGCTCGGTTGCCACTTCAGGCAATTATGAAAAATTCGTTGTGATCGATGGAAAAAAATATTCGCATACCATCAATCCGAAAACCGGGCTCCCAATAAGAGGAATTAAAAGCGTAACCATTATCGGTCCAAACGCAGAATTGGCAGACGCGATGGCAACACCAGTAATGATCATGGGAACAAAAGTCGGGCTCGATCTTATTAACCAGATAAAAGGACTCGAATGCATAATCATTGATGATTACGACGCAATCCACACTTCAAAAAACATTCAATTGAAATGAATATGATCATAAACCTGAGAAAAATATTTTTACCGGCTCTTTCTTTATTAACGGGTATTTTATTTTTCAGTTCATGTACGACTGTTAAAGCTTACCAGAAAAATAAACTAAACGATGCCGAGATGGTGCTTTCTCCAAGGAAAGTAGAAAAGACAGAACTCAATTTTCAATCTTACCGGGAAGGTGCCTCAGGAGCAAACGGGGGAAAAACCGGCGGAGGCTGCGGCTGTAATTAATTCAATTCCTATTTATCTTTTATGAAAAAATTGTTTCTATCCGTAATAGGAATGTACATCACTGTATTAGCGGCTTTTTCTCAGACCGCAAAACAGCCGGATACGGCATACAAATCACGTAAACTAAGTTTCGAAGAAGTTAACCTGGTATCCAGTTATTATAGCCAGGATGGAAACCATGCAGCTGTAACCGGCGGGCTGGGTTCAGAAAAGCTTACCGATATTTCAAATACCATCGATCTTAAACTCAGCAGGTACGATAGTAAAAACCGCAAGCATAGTTTTAGCAGTGAAATTGGTATTGATCATTACACATCGGCCTCATCAGACAAGATCGATCCTAAAACACTTTCTTCTGCTTCGCACGCCGATACCAGGTTTTATCCATCTCTTAACTGGACAATGGAAAATGAATTAAAGGGAACAACTATCGGTGCAGGGCTTTCGGCTTCAACAGAATTCGATTACCAGTCATTTGGCGCCAACATCAGCTTTGCAAAAAAAACAAATGATAAAAATGGCGAGTTCTCTGCAAAGGCACAGGGCTATTTAGATAAAGTGAGCCTTATATATCCTATAGAATTAAGAACAATAGCTCCGGGCCGCGGAGAAAATAATTACGCCACAACATCCCGCAAAACTTTTAGCGGAAGTTTATCATGGTCGCAGATCATCAATAAACAATTCCAGTTAATGCTGGAAGGAGAGGTCGTTTACCAGCAGGGTTACCTGGGTCTGCCTTTTCACCGCGTTTATTTTAAAGATAATTCGGTTCATGTGGAGAACCTTCCTTCAACACGATTAAAAATTCCGCTCGGCCTGCGTGCAAATTATTTTATCGGCGATAAATTTATTCTGAGGGCATGGCTACGGAATTATCATGATGACTGGGGAATTAATTCGAATGCACTACAGCTAGAAACTGTTTTCAAAGTCACACCTTTTCTATCACTTACCCCTTTTTATCGCTTTTACAAGCAAAGTGCGGTGGATTATTTTGCACCCTACCTGGCACATACTGCTGCTGAAACCTTCTATACCAGTAATTATGACCTGTCCCAATTCTCCAGTGATTTTTATGGAGTCGGGTTTCGTATTGCTCCGCCAGGCGGTGTACTTAAGATGCAGCATTTAAATGCACTGGAATTAAGATATGGCCACTACCAGAAAACAACAGACATGAACGCCAATATCATTTCACTGAACCTAAAGTTCAAATAATGGATGATTCATGGAGCATGGAAACTGAGAAGGCTTTTAAAAAAATAATTGTGCCTTTTGTGATTTTATTTTTGTGTTCTTTATCGTAAAAACTCACCCCAAGGAACACAAGACTTGCACAAGGAAACTTCTTCCTTAATTACTTTGCCTAACTTGAAATTCGCTTCCTGCAAACTCAAACCCGCCCAAAAAATAATCACTATGGATACAATTACGCATTCCAGGATTAAAAAAATGAGCCCGCAATTTCTTGTGGCTGACATTACCAGCTCCATTGAATTCTACACAACAAAACTGGGCTTTGCTGTTGACTTCCGTTACGAAGACTTTTATGCTGGTATTGCGAGGGACGGCTTTTCCATTCACCTTAAAACAGGCCAACCCTCTATTGCTGAAAGACAAAACAAAAGGAATAACGAAGATCTAGATATCGTCTTTTCAGTTAACGGTATTGAAGATCTATATAAAGAATTCTCAAACAAATTCGTCGAGTTTCTTAAACCATTACAAGACATGCCTTATGGCAAAGAATTTTATTTTGCAGATCCTGATGGTTATATAATTGCTTTTTTAGAAGAAGCATAAATGTTTGGTCATGAAAAAAAACCATGAGCTATTTACCTGGCCAATCATACTCCGCTTAATTATCAATCCTTCTTCCTATCTTCTTCACTTAAACTCTGAATCATGGAAACAACTGCACAAATTTTAATTGCTCTTGTAGCAATAGAACATTTATATGTTCTGTGGGTGGAAATGTTCTCCTGGGAGAAAGCGGGAAAAAGAATTTTTAAAAATGCCTTGGCGCCTGAATTGTTTAAACCAACAAAAACTTTAGCGGCTAACCAGGGTTTATATAACGGCTTTTTAGCGGCTGGCCTAACGTGGACGTTCTTTATTTCGGACCCGGTTTGGAAAACAAATATTGCGATATTCTTTTTGATCTGTGTTATTGTCGCCGGGGTTTACGGGGCCTGGTCTGCAACGAGGAAAATATTTTTCGTCCAGGCTTTGCCGGCCATAATTGCCTTACTATTTGTTTTGTTTAAATAAATAATTTTTCATTTCTTACTTCAAGTCTTCATTTAAAAAAACCGGGCATGGATAAATTTGAATATAAGATTCTTAATATCCCGAGAGGAAAATTAAAGAACGCCAATTTCCAGGCAGAAGTAATGACTACGCTTAACAATCTCGGAGCTGAAGGATGGGAATTGATTACCGCCGAAGGGCTAAGTGAAGGATCTATATTGTGGAAAGTAAGTGAGACAGTAGACATATTATTTTTATTCAAAAGAAAAATAGCCGGATAATGTTCAGGGACAAAACTATGGATGCAGTGATCAGGAATTTTGAATTATTGGCGACGTTGCCTCGGAGTTAACTAGAGCTTTGCATTTTTAATCTCATCCACTACTCCCGGATCCAATAAAGTGGAGGTATCACCTAAATTTTGCGTTTCTCCTTCAGCTATCTTTCTTAATATTCTCCGCATGATCTTTCCGCTCCTTGTTTTAGGAAGTCCGCTCACAAACTGAATCTTGTCCGGTTTGGCAATGGGGCCGATAATACGGGCAACAGTCATCGCAATATCTTTACGTGTCAGCTCTTCATTTTCATGCATACTGTTATAAATAACATACGCATAAATGCCCTGGCCCTTTACATCGTGAGGATAACCTACAACTGCACTTTCAACTACACCATCATGCATATTTATAGCGTTCTCAACTTCAGCGGTGCCAATGCGGTGGCCACTTACATTTAAAACATCATCAACACGACCGGTAATTCTGTAGAAACCATTTTCATCTCTGAGTGCGCCATCGCCGGTGAAATACATGTTTTCATAAGTGGCAAAATAATTTTGCCGGCACCGATCATGATCGCCATACGTTGTTCTTAGAATAGACGGCCATGGAAACTTGATGCAAAGATTTCCACTTACATTATTTCCTTCAAGTATTTTCCCGTTCTCATCTACCAACACGGGCTGCACACCCGGCAGAGGCAATGTTGCATGCGCAGGTTTCGCCGGAGTAACACCTGCAAGATTCGAAATTAAAATTCCACCCGTTTCTGTTTGCCACCAGGTATCTACTATCGGGCATTTTTTCTTACCAATATTTTCATCGTACCAGTGCCACGCTTCTTCATTAATGGGTTCGCCTACAGTTCCTAAAATTTGTAAAGAGGAAAGGTCTTTTCCTTTCAATGGCTGCAGTCCAAAACCCATTAAAGAACGGATAGCAGTTGGTGCTGTATATAAAATATTCACTTTGAATTTATCGATGATGCTCCAGAACCTTCCCGCATCAGGCCAGGTAGGTACACCCTCGAACATGAGTGATGTGGCGCCTGCACTCAGCGGCCCGTACACGATATAACTGTGCCCCGTGATCCACCCAATATCTGCCGTGCAGAAAAATAGTTGCCCGGGTTTATATTGAAACACATTTACAAAACTGTAGTTGGTAAAAAGCATATACCCCGCAGAAGAATGTACAACGCCTTTAGGTTTGCCCGTAGAGCCGGAAGTGTAAAGAATGAACAGCGGGTCTTCAGCATCCATTTCTGCTGCCTTGATATCAGTAATACCAACTGCGTCAATTTTTTTCATTTCATCTTCCCACCAAACATCGCGGCCCTTTATCATGCTAACGGCTATGCGGGTGCGACTGAATACAATCACCCGTTTTACAAACTCACAACTAACCAGCGCATCATCAATAACCGATTTTAAAGGAATGTCCTTGCCGCCGCGGAACGCACCGTCGCAGGTAATTACATATTCTGCATGTGCATCTATAATACGGTCTGATATACTTTGCGCAGAAAATCCGCCGAAGATCACGGAATGAATGGCACCAATTCTTGCGCAACTTAAAATAGCGATTGCGAGTTCGGGTATCATCCCCATATAAATACAGACCCGGTCACCTTTTTTTACACCGTTATTTTTAAGTACCTGCGCAAAGGCACAAACTTTTTCATGCAGTTGATTATAAGTTAATATGCGGTGGTGTTCGGAAGGATCGTTAGGCTCCCATATAATTGCAGGTTCGTCGCCGAGCGTTGGTAAATGCCGGTCAAGGCAATTCTCTGTAATGTTTAATTTACCTCCTTTAAACCATTCGATCTTAGGCTCTTTAAAGTTCCAGTTGAGGACTTCATCCCATTTTTTCCGCCATTGAAAATTTTCAGCAATAGCGGCCCAGAATTGTTCGGGCTGCTCAACGCTTTGTTTATAAGCCTGCTGGTATGCCTCGTAAGTGGTTATCTGGTAAGGATAGCTCATGACAAGTGATTGGAAGTGTAATTTACAAATGATTTTACCACATAGGCACATAGACATATGGTATTCCATAGACGCTATCTGTCCATGTGGTAAACAATTCGCTAAAATTTATCTAATAACATAGAGCCCTAATAACCAGCCCCATTTATCAATTATCTTTGAGTACATGTCTATAGAAGTATCCGGGCTCACCAAAATTTACGGCGAACAAAAAGCCGTAAACAATATTTCTTTTTCCATTGGAAAGGGTGAGATCGTAGGGTTCCTCGGACCAAACGGCGCCGGAAAAAGTACGACCATGAAAATGGTGACAGGTTATTTATTACCTGATAGCGGCTTCGTAAAAGTTTCAGGTATTGATGTAAAGAACAATCCAATAGGAGCAAAAAAAAGAATTGGCTACCTGCCCGAATCGAACCCGTTATATTATGATATGTATGTAAAAGAATACCTGGAGTTTGCCGGAGGACTCCATCAAATCGAAAATCCAAAATCGAAAATCGAAAACGTAATTGAACTCGTTGGGTTAACGCCGGAAAGAAAAAAGAAACTGGGACAATTATCCAAAGGGTATAAACAACGGGTTGGCCTGGCAGCATCTTTATTGCACGAACCGGAAGTACTTATTCTTGATGAACCCACCAGCGGATTAGATCCGAACCAGATCATCGATATCAGAAATGTGATTAAAGAGCAGGGCCGAAATAAAACCGTTTTATTTTCTTCTCATATTTTGCAGGAAGTGCAGGCTATCTGCGACCGTGTAATCATCATCCATAAAGGAAATATCGTTGCTGACAGCAGTTTGCAAAATCTAGAAAAACAAACGGGGAAGCCTGTAATACAAATTACATTCAGGGAATCATTAGAAAGTGAATGGATCACCCGCTTACCTGCCGTGGAAAGTGCAGAAAAAATAAACGCCGGTACCTGGCGTGTTACTGCTAAAAATGTTCAGGAAGCAAGAAAGCAATTACTGCATTTGTCTGTTGAACATAATTTGAATATTGTTTCTCTGCAGGATGAGTCGAATAATTTAGAGGAAGTCTTCAGGGCCTTAACAAAAGAAAACAAATAACCGCAGAGACGAAAAGATACAAAGTTTAACTCTGCGAGTCCGCGTCTCTGCGGAAAAAAAAATAACATGCTACAAAAAGAAACGCTCAAATTTTTACAGCAACTTAAAAAGAATAACGACAGATCATGGTTCGAAGCGCATCGCAAAAACTATGATGCTGCTAAATCAGACTTTATTGAACTGGTGCAAAACGTTCTTACATCTCATGGGAAGAAGGATGCAGACATCGCCATTCTTCAACCCAAAGAATGTGTGTTTAGAATTAACAGGGATGTACGGTTTAGTAAGAATAAATCTCCTTACAAAACTAATATGGGTGCATCTTTTAACAGGGGCGGCAAGAAAAGTATTTATGCTGGTTACTATTTACATGTAGAACCCGGCGGTCATAGTTTTGTTGGTGGTGGTCTGTGGATGCCAGAACCTGCTCACATAAAAAGTATAAGACAGGAAATAGATTATTGTTTTGATGATTTTAAAAAGATCGTTGAAGCAAAGAAATTTAAAAAGTTCTATGGTGAATTTGAAAGAACAAAAGAAACAGCGCTTAGCCGCGAACCAAAAGGTTTTGAAAAAGACAATCCCGCAATTAACTATATCAAACTTAAAACCTGGGTGGTAACAGCGTATTTAAAGGATGAAGAGCTCCTACAAAAAGATCTCATCAAAAAGATCTCCTACGCTTTTGAAACACTTCAACCCCTCGTGCAGTTTCTGAACCGTTCGATGGAAGACTAAATCATAGTTTGATGTACGAAATACGATGGACGAGGTACGATACACAATCTGTCGTACACCGTACACCAAACATCGTGATGCATTATTTCAGCAAACCATTTTGCATTAGGTATTCTGCTATCTGCACGGCATTGGTAGCAGCGCCTTTCCGAAGGTTATCACTAACGATCCACATGTTTAAAGTATTGGGCTGAGTTTCATCTCTTCTTAATCTTCCCACAAACACTTCATCTTTTTCATGTGCCGTTAAAGGCATTGGGTATAAAGCCTGTGACGGATCGTCCTGGACAATTACTCCCGGCGCATCAGATAAAATTTGTTTTAATTCATCCAGTACAAAATCGTTTTCAAATTCCACATTAACACTTTCACTGTGCCCACCCATAACAGGAATACGAACCGTTGTAGCAGTTACTTTAATAGTATCATCACCCATGATCTTTTTAGTTTCATTCACCATCTTCATTTCTTCTTTGGTATAACCATTCTCAGTGAAGACATCTATTTGTGGTAATGCATTTAAATCGATCCGGTATTTATAAGCCATCTCGCCATCCTTACCATTACGTTCATTAAACAATTGATCAACCGCTTTTTTCCCCGTACCCGTTACACTCTGGTAGGTACTCACAACAACACGCTTGATCTTGTATTTTTTATGCAGCGGCTGCAAAGCAACAACCATTTGAATAGTTGAACAGTTAGGGTTAGCGATGATGAGATCATCTTTCGTTAACACCTTTGCATTCACTTCGGGCACCACTAATTTTTTGGAAGGGTCCATGCGCCAGGCAGATGAGTTATCGATTACAATTATTCCTGCCTCTGCAAATTTGGGAGCCCATTCTGTTGAGGTGCTACCACCCGCAGAGAAAATTGCGACAGCGGGTTTTGCATTAATGGCATCCTGCATTCCTATCACGATATAATCCTTTCCTTTAAAAGAAACTTTTTTACCAACCGATCTTTCAGATGCGACCGGTAATAATTCCGTAACCGGAAAATTTCTTTCTGCGAGTACCTGTAACATCTTTGTACCTACAAGCCCCGTGGCGCCTACAACTGCAACTTTCATTTTTATGTTTTTTATTTTTGTTAACCAGCTTTTTGTTCTTTGGTGATCGTTCCTTGCGTCGCACCATTCGACTTCAATTCTTTGTTGAGCTTTTTTGCCACAAAGGCAGTAAGGCTCAAGCCGCACAAAGCCTTTGTGTCCCTTTCTGTCCTTCCTGTCTTTGTGGTAACTAAACAAAAAGCCTTCCTCTTTTCCGAGGAAGGCTTACGTATGTTTACAACCAAACGAACGTTAAGCAGCTTCCCCTTCGGAGAACTGTTTCTTAATACGTTTGATTTGTTTATTCATCTTCATTACGGGACCGAAATTAGTATCTTAAATGTTTTCATCAAAAAAAATTACCAGATTTTAATTCTTGCGCTGTCCGCCTTATACATTTTATCGCCTGGCTTAACATTAAACGCATTATAAAAAGGTGTAAAATTCATCAATGGACCCAGTACCCTGTACATATCCGGAGAATGCGGATCTACGTTTACGTAAAACCTGACAGACTCGTCTTTGATCTTGCTTTTCCATATTTGTGCAAAGGATAAAAAGAAACGCTGGTCCGGTGTTAACCCGTCTATTTTTTCATTTCCCTGTCCCTGCTTCGTTAATTTAAAAGCATCATAAGCAATTGCGAGACCGCCGATATCCGCCATGTTTTCACCCAAAGTCAATTTACCATTTACATGAACAGTATCTAAAACAGTAAAGCTGTTATAGAGATTAACCACTGCATCGCCTTTAGTTTTAAATTTCTCAGCATCAGTTTTGCTCCACCAGTTTTTCATATTTCCTTCCTTATCATATTGAGCACCCTGGTCGTCGAAGCCATGCGTCATTTCATGACCGATCACCATACCAATTCCGCCGTAGTTAACTGCATCATCAGCATTGGCATCGAAGAAAGGAAACTGTAAAATTCCGGCCGGGAAAACGATCTCGTTAAACGTTGGGTTATAATAAGCGTTGATAGTTGGCGGCGTCATGCCCCACTCGGTGCGGTCAACCGGCTTACCTACTTTATTTACCTGGAAAGCATAAGCGTTTTTATCAGCGGAAACAAGATTGTCAAAATACTTATCCTTTTTAATTTGCACCCTGCTGTAATCTTTCCATTTATCGGGGTAACCGATCTTACGAAGGAATAAATGCAATTTATCTTTTGCTATTTGTTTGGTGGTGTCGGTCATCCAGTCCAGCTTATCCATTCTTGCTTCAAAAGCTTTGGAAAGATTTCCAACCAGTTCCTCCATTCTTTTTTTCGCGTCGGCAGAAAAATATTTCTTAACGTATAATTCTCCCAATGCTTCACCCAACTCGTTATCCGTCTTGTCGATCATGCGCTGCCAGCGTGGTTTGATCTGCTGCTGGCCACTTAAAGTTTTACCTGCATATTCAAAACGGGCATTCACGAACGGACTACTCAAATCATTTGCATAGTCATTGATAATATGAAATTTCAGGTAAGTTTTCCATGTGTCAACAGGAACTGACTTAAGCAGATCATTCAAAGCAGAATAAAATCCCGGTTGACCAACATTTACAGAATCAGTTTTAATCATCATATTATTCAGCAGATCTTTCCAGCCAACCGAAGGCATGTTTTGATCTAATGATGATACCGCCATCTTATTATAATTAGCCTGAGGGTTTCTTAATTCAACATTAGTGCGGTGACTGCCAGCCAATTTTTTTTCCAAAAGAAAAACGGTTGTCATTTTATTATTTGCGTTCAGTGAATCATCTCCTGTTAATGCAAATAATTTTTGCATATAGGTTTGATAGGCCTTAACTACTTTTTGCGTAGCGGCATCAGTTTTAAAATAATAATCACGATCTGGCAGTCCTAATCCTCCCTGGTAAAAAACAGGAATATTCATACTGCTGTTCTTTTCATCAGCCCCAATAACAAGTGTGAAAAGGATATTGTTGCTATTGGTATGTTGCTGTGCAACAAAATGCATTACATCAGCAGGCGTTTTTAAAGAATCTATTTGCTGAAAAACAGGTTTCAGCGGTTCATAACCGGCTTTCTCTATGGTAGCTGAATCCATTGCCGAAGTATAAAAGTCACCCACTTTTTGCTCAATACTTCCGGAGGCATGGTTTCCTTTTGCAGCATCTTCCACCAAGGTTTTTAACTGATCCTGTGTGCGCAGGTACAAATCATAAAATCCACCGGTTTGTGTTTCTGTTGGTGGGATCACCGCTTTTTTAATCCATGCACCGTTTGCATACATATAAAAATTATCGCCGGGTTTAACAGTGGTGTCGTGGTCAGACGCAGTTAAATATTGCTGCTCAGTAACTGTAGGTTTCGGCTGGCAGGAATAAAAAATAACAGGCGCAATAAAGAAGGAGAGAATGGTAAGCTTTCTCATCGGAGGTTAAAATTTAGGAACTGAAACTAATCAAAAAAGAAAGAAAGATTATTTAAATATGAAGAGAGGGGTATAGCACTCTAAAATGCAAATAACGAGCGTTGTTTTGATTTAGGGTTACTCAGGCTTTTTCTTTCTGGTGTTGCAGCCAGGCCATAACCAGTTTAATTTCGCCGTAACTAATATCATCTCCCAATTCTTTTTTTGCAGGAGTAAGAAGGTTATCGCTCAATTTTTTTACGACCGGTTCTATTAAAACAACTTTTTCCCTGCTCACCAGTTCTTCAATCCCAATAATTCCTTTTCCTACATAATAAGCAAGATGTCCTTCAATAGTTTGCAAGGTTAAACTTCTGGCAGCAGCAATTTCTTTTACAGATTGACCGGATTTATACAGCACATAAGTTTCTTCTTTGGTATCGGACTTTACTGAGTCTGTTTTTTTCTTTGCTTTAACGGGTCGTTCATGAATGAGAGAACTTAAACCGTGTTTAGTACAATATTCTTTTACAATCTTCAAAAATTGTTCGCCGTAGGTATCAATTTTTACTTTCCCGAAGCCATTGATCTCTTCCATTTCTTTTAGGGATTGCGGCAAATATTTAGAAAGTTCTATTAGGGTTGCACTGCTGGCTACATAATAAACCGGGATGTCGGTTTGAGCACATATCTCATCCCGTAATTTTTTTAATTCGTGATACAAAGCAGGATGAGGCGAATCGCCTGTTTTAAAAGCAGAAGTTCCTGCATAAGCGTTCACATTAAAAGATGGCAACACAAAGTCCTTTTTTCTTTTCATCCAATCGCCTGCTGAAATACTGACTTTAAAAAATGAAAAAACAAAGCGCTGAACACTGGCTAAAGCAAATACATCACTCAAAAGAAAATAATATTCTTTAGACAAAACCCTGCTGTCGGTTACAGCCGGTGATTGATAAATTGCCTGTATTAATTCATCAAATTGTTTTTCAAAATAAGCCGATGCGGCATTTACTCTTTTTTTGAGTGATGAATTCTGTTCCGGCAGTACCTGGTCCTGCATCAGTTGTTTTAATTCTGACTGAAATTTTAAACCAGTATTTTTTATTACCTCCAGTTTTTCGGCAAGTAGTTTTAACCAGGGCATTACTTCAACATTAAAGGTGGTCTTGTGCTGCTCAAAAAATGATTGTATTTCTGAGAGTGATCTTACTATTGCTGAGAAATCAAACAACGAAAGAAAAAAACTTTGCTGGTAGTGAAGTTTTGCCTCTTCTAATAACTGTTGCAAATGAACATCATCGGAAAAATTTTTGGAGAAGTTTACAATCCGTTCTTCAGAAAAAAGGTTCCGGCTTTCAATGCGGCTCTGCAATATCAATCCTTCCAGCGTTTTGCACCGGCTTAGTGCTACATATACCTGCCCCGGTGCGAAAGCAGCGCCTGCATCCACGACGGCTTTTTCAAACGTTAGTCCCTGGCTTTTATGGATAGTAATGGCCCAGGCAAGTCTTAATGGAAACTGGATGAATGAACCGATCACATCCTCATCTAATTGCTGGGTGGTGTTATTCATTGAGTAGCGAATATTTTCCCAGGTCTCTTTTTTTACTTCAATTTCTTCTGTATCATCCTTACACTTCACCCAGATACTATCCTTGTCAACACTTGTTACAACGCCTATTTTACCATTATAATAGCGGCGTACTTTTTCCGCATCATTCTTTATGAACATTACCTGTGCACCTTCTTTCAACTGCAGTATATCGTCAGCAGGGTAAGCCTTCTCAGAAAAATCTCCTTCTACCTGTGCTTTGAAGGAGACAAGTTTAGTATGCAACTTTTGTAATTCAGTTCTGTTGATCAGGTCCGCTTTATTATTATGCGTCGTGAGCGTAATATATCCGTCATTGTCAAAGGGATTAAAATCCGGCAGGTAACGGCTATGCAATAATTCATACCCTTTATTATCAAGTTTACTATTTCTTACCTGGTTAAGCACATCGATAAACCGCTCATCATCCTGGCGGTAGATCTTTTGAAATTCAATGCATGCCGGTTTGGAAAATTCTATTACCCGGCTGCTAAAAAAATAAGGGCTCTGGTAAAAATTCGAAAGGATATTCCATTCTTCATTAGGGATAACCGGCGGCAGCTGAAACATGTCGCCAATTAATAAAACCTGTACGCCACCAAAAGGCGCATTTATATTCCTGAAATGACGAAGTACTGCATCGATCGCATCCAGTGTATCACAGCGAACCATGCTGATCTCATCGATGATCAGTAATTCGAGCTGTTGAAGAATTTTACGCTTTTCATTATTCAATTTCAGCCTGCCGATAAGACTGTGCTTGTTCGATACTGAATGATTATCCATAAAGCCCCTGGCTTCCGGAATAAAAGGAGAAAAAGGTAACTGGAAAAATGAATGAATGGTTACACCTCCGGCATTAATTGCGGCAACACCGGTTGGCGCTAAAATGGCCAGTTGTTTTTCGCAGGTGTCTTTAATATGTTTTAGAAATGTGGTTTTACCCGTGCCCGCTTTACCTGTAAGAAATATATTCCGTGAAGTATAATTTACCAGCTCACTCGCCAGGTCAAACATCACATTAGATTCCTTATACTCCATAGATCGGTTGTGTCCTGCAAATAAAAACTAATAATCTTAGCAAAAAAAATGCAGGAAGAATTCTTCCTGCATTTACCATTTTTATGTAGCGGCTAACCTAGCTCTATATCAAAATTCACCAGTTGCACAAACTCATCCAGCCGCGCATCAATCTCCTGTTTACCAATCTCTTTTAATCTCTCCAGGCCGAATTTTTCAACGCAATAACTGGCCATTGCCGAACCAATAATTATTGCGGTCTTCATATTGTTGAAAGAAATATCTTTTGTTTTTGCAAGATGGCCCATAAACCCGCCGGCGAATGTATCACCAGCACCAGTCGGATCAAATACTTCTTCTAATGGAAGTGCCGGTGCAAAAAATACCTGGTCAGCATTAAACAATAAAGCGCCATGTTCCCCTTTTTTTATAATCAGGTACTTCGGCCCGGTAGCCATGATCTTTTTCGCCGCTTTAACCAGGGAATATTCACCGCTCAACTGGCGGGCCTCGCCATCATTCACCAACAGCACATCCACTTTACTGATCACTTTTTGCAGGTCCTCCATGCAGGTATCCATCCAGAAATTCATGGTATCCATAACAATCAGTTTTGGACGATTTTTTAACTGATCAATTACGCTCAATTGCACTGCAGGAACAAGATTACCCAGCATTAAAAACTCGCAATCCTGGTAAGAATCGGGCACCACCGGCTTAAAATCAGCCAGTACATTTAACTGCGTTTCCAGTGTATCGCGGGTATTCATATCCATATGATAACGGCCGCTCCAGAAGAAAGTTTTTTCATCTTTCTTGATCTGAACACCTTCCAGTTCAACCCCTCTTGCAGCGAGGGCATCGAGCTCTTCCTGCGGAAAATCGCCGCCCACTACCGATATCTGCTTAATGGTTTGGGTAAAATTAGAAGCGCTCCAGGCTATATAAGTGGCCGCTCCGCCAATGATCTTATCAGTTTTTCCGAAAGGGGTTTCGAGGGCATCAAAGGCCATGGACCCTACAACTACTAATGACATGTATTTACGTTTTGGATTACGGGCTGCGAAGCTAGAGGAAAAAAGGGAAAATGTGCTGAGATATGCAGGTATAAGTATATAGTATATAATGTCTATACGGGGGTACACGATTACCGGCAATTATATACTTACATACCTATTACTTATATACATGATGACAAACACAACTAACACTTTACCAATAAATACTATAAATAATCGCTGATCTTTGATATTTTTGTTAGTATGGCAAGGATAAAAACAGAAAAAGATGTTAGCCGCCGCGACATCATTGTAAAAGCGGCCGCTGAACTGTTTAAAGAAAAAGGTTATAAAGCCGCAAGCATGCGGGACCTGGCAGAACAGGTTGGCGTAGAAGCCGCCAGTCTTTATAATCACATTAAATCTAAAACAGAATTATTGCATGATGTCTGCTTTAATGTGGCTAACCGGTTTTTTGATCATATCAACGAGCTGGAAGCTTCTCCTACTTCTACCCTTGAAAAAATAGAAGCCCTTATTCGTTTTCACATTCGCCAGATGATAGAAAACTACGAAGAAGTTTTAGTGAGCGACCGCGAGTGGAAACATTTGAGTGAACCTTATCTTTCTAACTTTCATAACCAGCGCCGCAATTACCGCAAACGTTTCGCGGGACTAATACAAAAAGGGGTTGATGAAAAACAAATAAAAAATATTGATCCATCCACATCTGTCCTCATAATTTTGCACGCTATTACCGGTATTGATTCCTGGCACCGCTCTGTTAAACGCATCAGCGCAGAGGAACTGGAGGAAAACATGGTAACATTGTTTGTTGAAGGAATGAAAAAATAATAAGGCGTGCTCCATTTTTACCCGGTTACTATCATTGAAATAAGTAAAGAATTACCTGATTGCATATCTGTATTATTCGATGTTCCTTCTTCTCTCCACGAAATATTTAAATATAAAGCAGGACAGTACCTTACTTTAAAAACACATATTGATGGCGAAGAAGTAAGAAGAAACTATTCGCTTTGCAGTTCCCCACTCGAAAATGAATGGCGTGTAGCAATCAAAAAAGTAGAAGGCGGCTTGTTCTCCACTTTCGCCAATGAGCAATTAAAACCAGGTGACATTATAGAAGTAATGCCGCCAATGGGAAGTTTTCATACTGAAATAAAAGATGGCAATAAGAAAAATTATGTAGCCATTGCTGCGGGTTCAGGCATTACACCGGTTCTTTCAATAATAAAAACAGTTTTAAAAAAAGAAAAGGAAAGTTCATGTACACTTGTATATGGTAACCGTACACACCAGTCGATTATTTTTAAAGAAGAACTGGAAGGATTGAAAAATATGTACATGGACCGGTTTCGGATTATTCATATACTTAGCCGGGAAATAACAGACGCCACAATTAATTCGGGGCGTATTGATGCAGGCAAATGCGAGTCGCTGTTTACTAAATTTTTAAGCCTTAATGCCGATGAATTTTTTATCTGCGGGCCCGAGAGCATGATATTTTGTGTAAAAGATTTTCTTATTGCAAAAGGAGTTGAAAGAAATAAAATTCATTTCGAACTCTTTACTGTACCGGGGCATAAAACTTCTCATATAGAACATAAAATCGTTGTTCACCCGGAAGGACCAAAAAGTAAGATCACTATTATACAGGATGGAAGAACTTTTGATTTTGAACTTGCATTTGATGATCAGAATATTTTAGATGCGGCATTGCATTATGGAGCAGATCTTCCCTATAGTTGCAAAGGCGGCGTGTGCAGTACCTGCAGGGCAAGGTTAATGCACGGTGAAGTTGAAATGGAAGCGAATTATGCTTTGGAACCTGATGAAGTAAAAGCCGGAATTATTTTAACCTGCCAGTCGCATCCTAAGAGTGAGAAGGTGGTGGTGAATTTTGATGCGAAGTGATTACCAAAAAGCACGAAGAAACACAAAAGAATATTATTATCCTTTGCACAGCTTATTTCAGCACCGCCTCAATTCTCGCCACCATATCTTTTTTAAAACTTTCAGGGTTTGATGTATGCTCGGCATGAATGATCTTACCCGTTTTATCGATCAGGTACACCGAAGGGAACTGTTTTACTTTATAGCGTTCGGTTATTTTATTTCCATCAGCGACGATGGTATAAGTAAATCCTTTCTTCTTTACAAAATCGAATGGCTTTGCCCCGGGCTCTGTTTCAACAGACACACCAATCACCTGTACATCTTTCCCTTTAAACTGTTCATGGATAGCCTGTATATCAGGCATAGATTTAATACAGGGGCCGCACCATGTGCCCCAGAAATCCAGCAATACAATCTTCCCTTTTAAGGAGGAGAGCGACAAAGGACCATTAACGGCGGGCAACGTCCAATCGGGTGCTGTTTCACCACGCTTCAGCAAACCTGCGGATATAGTTTCTGTACCTGTCATTTTAATCACATTCTGCTCAGCAGACAAATGGAAGACCTCATCAGTATAAGATTCATTTATTTTCCTGATCTTAAGAAATTGTTTTTGCACAGAGAATTGGAAGCCATGAACCAGGTGATCCTCTTTACCTATAAACCAGTAACCAGTACTCCTGCTTTTTCCCCCGGCTATCGGGTTATCATATTCTCTTGTAACTGCTATTTTATAACAAACGGAATTAAATAACATAGTGTCACTTAATAATTCCATTGTAGTTACATCTTTTAAAAAACCTGCACTAAACGGATCGATGTTGAAATAGGCGGGTAAAGCCAGTTGCAGGTAAATGCCAACAGGACTCCTTGCGATTTTCGAAACTGTACCGCTATCAATTCGCACAATGGCGTCTTTCAACTGGTCCTTATATTCAAATCTTTTTCCGTCTGACGCAAATGCTATTTGTTCGGTACCATTCTCATTAATTGACATTCCAGAAACTTTTACTTGTGATGCACCAAACATGGGGTTAACGGCTATGCGGTTAATGATTACGCTGGCACTCACTTTATTTCCGGGGTACTCAGAATAAACTTCATAGTTAACCGAATGCAACGCTTTCATCGCGGCAGCGGTTTCTTTAAAAATATTTTCAGCGGTCTGTGCTTTTGCATCCGCTATTAATAACATCAGCATAAAAAAGATTAAACAGCGCATAAAAAGGAGTTTAGGATACAATGTACGAAAATATTCGTTTATGCAAATTCCTAGGACAATTATTGCCCGTTCTATTTTTTCAAGGCTATGAATTGTATGTCATTTGAATTAATTTGAAACCGTTATCTTATATATCACACAAAAGATTGCTTAACCAACACTACCCGTATGGAGAATAACAATAATTCCCGCCGCAAATTTTTACAGCAATTAAGTGCTACTGCTTTATTAATGCCCCTTACTTCTCTGGCTGCGTTTAGCCGCGAAGAATTAGAAAGCAGGATCATCCCTTATGAAAGAAAATATTCGCCTAACGATAATATCCGCGTTGCCTGCATAGGTATGGGCATTATGGGTTTTGGTGATGTGAAGACGGCGATCAGAGTACCCGGGGTAGAAATGGTTGCGGCCTGTGACCTGTATGATGGCCGTTTGGAAAGAGCTAAAGAAGTTTTTGGAAAAGATATTTATACAACCAGAGACTTTCATAAAATCCTTGGCAGGAAAGATATAGACGCTGTTATTATTGCTACCAGCGATCACTGGCACGATCATATTTCTATCGAAGCAATGAAAAAAGGGAAAGCAGTTTATTGTGAAAAACCAATGGTGCAGCATTTGAATGAGGGATGGCCCGTGATCAATACGCAACACGAAACGAATGCTGTTTTCCAGGTGGGAAGTCAGCGTGTAAGCAGCATCGCCATGGCCAAAGCAAAAGAATTATATAAGGCTGGTGAGATAGGAAAATTAAATGTTATCGAAGCATCGTTCGACAGGCAAAGCGCATTGGGCGCATGGCAGTATACGATGCCGCCTGATGCATCGCCTAAGACAGTTGACTGGGATCGTTACCTGGGTGATGCGCCTAAAAGACCCTGGGATCCAAAACGTTTTTTCTGGTGGCGCAATTACAAAGATTATGGAACCGGTGTTGCCGGCGACCTGTTTGTACATCTTATTTCCGGCATTCATTTTATTACTGATTCGAAAGGACCGGAAAAAATATTTTCTACCGGTGGACTCAATTACTGGAAAGATGGCCGTGATGTACCAGATGTAATGACCGCCATTTTAGATTATCCTGAGACACAGGAGCACCCTGCTTTCCAGGTAATGCTACGGGTGAACTTTATCAGCGGCGCCGGTGAGAAAGGAGTGACACGGCTGATAGGTTCTGAAGGTGTGATCGATTTTGGATGGAATGATTTTACGCTTACAAAAAGTAAAATGCCTGAAGCGCCGGGTTATGATGGCTGGGATTCGTTTAATACTTATCCTGAAAAAATGCAGAAAGAAATTGTGGATGAATATAACAGGCGCTGGACAAAAGATCAGCAAGCCAAACCGCCATCAACAAAACCAATTGTATTTAAAGCACCCAATGGTTATGATGAAAGGCTTGATCATTTCATGAATTTTTTTGAATCTATGCGCAATAAAAAACCGTTGGTAGAAGATGCTGTTTTTGGTTTTCGTGCCGCAGCCCCTGCACTTGCATGCAATGAAAGTTATTTTCAAAAGAAAATTATTTATTGGGATCCGGTAAATATGAAAGTAAAGAATGTATAATCATTCAAAGCAGGTAGTCATTTTTTTGTTCACCTTCATCTTCCTGTTGCAGGGCTGCTATCAAATGCCGGCAAGAGATATATATGGAAATACGACCAGCAGGCCTGGTCCCAACCTTGGCCTGCATTCAAAGAAAAAAAAGAAAGAACTGACAGCGCCGCCGTCGGAATTTACCAATGGTATTTTTAATTACCGGGAAAAGATGATGGACTGGCCCATGAGTTTGGATGCAGTAAAAATTATTCCGGGTTTTACTGAAGGTTATAACAAGCTAATGGATAACGGTGTATACGAAATGAAGTTTATAAAAATGACTCCTGATTCGCTGATCATCAATTTTTTTTATAGCAATACTATACATAGCCGGTCGAAAGGATACAAAGAAAATTTTATCCTGGATGGCATACAGGGAACTTATATTTTTTATTACAATAAAAACGTGCGCCTCTTTACTATGAAAAATATCAGGTAACCAAAACATAACCACACATTAGGTTTTCGTTTCTTCAAAATTCATCATTCAAAATTCAACATAAAAAAAGACCCGCTAAAAACGGGTCCTTTTTATATAAAGTTCAGCGGTGATATTTTACCATCTGCGACCTGAAGTGTTGTTGTCTGGTTTTGGCCTGGCAACAGAAACAGCCAGTGAGCGTCCTTCAACGTCTTTATTGTTAAGGCCGGTGATAGCGGCATTGCCTTCTTCTTCTGAAGACATTTCAATAAAGCCGAATCCGCGGGGACTACCGGTAAATTTGTCTGTGATAAGTCTTACAGAAGAGACATTACCATATTGGGCAAAAAGGGTCTTTAGAGTTTCTTCAGTTGTGTGGAAACTCAGGTTTGAAACGTAAATGTTCATAAAACAAAAATTTTTAAAAAATAAATAAAACGTGACCGGAACAAAGAAGCAGGAGGCAGAGAAGAATAAGCGTTACAACTGTGAAGACGTACTGAGTATTTTTCAATTACATGATGCCAGGTGGCTTGATCACGGATTGAAGGTATACTTTATAAACCAGCCATTTCTTTTTATTTGATAGCCATTAACGTTAATGCAGTCATAAATAAACGGGCAATCTGCTGTATATTAACCCTTTGAATACATTATATGTTGCCATCCTCGTTAAAAGGCTTAACTTTAGCTTAACCCCTTTAAAGAAGCCTGAGTATATTTCTTCGTTGCAGTTGCTCCGCATTTTTCCTGGCCTTACAAAAACCACTTAACATTATCAATCAAAAAACGGATCATTCTATGCAATTTCTAAAAGAACACCTTAGTGAAAATGGTTACAACTGGAGTCCAACACCAAAACCCATTATATTAACTGAGGCACCTGACCGACGTTATTTCGATCGTTTCTCGGGTGATGAATTGCTCTACATGATTAACATTTTTGATCAGTGTGTGGGTGGTCTTACTTTAAGTGATTGCCAGCACATAGAAAAGCTGATAGAAACACAATTACCGCTCGATATCAAAAGCCGCATCGGCGTTTTTAACTGGTTGAAGGGGCGCTATACTTATTCCTGGAATTAAGCGCAAGTCGCAATTAGTTTCAAACCTTCTTTTTTGATTATATAACATCTGGGGCTATCCCGGGCCCGTTATTTTACCTGCCCATAAGGCAGTGATCTTTTCATTTTCAATTCTTACCTGCTCATTATTTCGTTCAAAAACTTGCATATCTTTTCTTAAGCTAGTATCCTTGTATTCAAATCCCCCTTATGCTTCAACCACTGGTGAAATATTGCAATGCTATTTGCCCCATTTCAGATAAGCTGGGCGAAGCGCTTCTCGAATACGGTGAAATAATCCACCTAAAAAAAGACGAACTGTTTTTAAAAGCGGGTATGGTTTCTAATCATGCCTCGTGGATATTAAAAGGATTAGTCAGAAGTTATTATGTAAGAGAAGGTGAAGAGATCACAACAAAATTTTTAACCGAAGGCGCTACCATAACTTCTATCTATAGTTTTTACAGCCGTAAGCCAGGTAACGAATATATCATGGCACTGGAAGATTCTGTCTTAGCATGTTTTACTTACGATCACATGCAGCGCATGTATAAAGACTTTCCTGAGTTTAACGTGATCGGCAGAATAGTTACGGAGCGCTATCTCTATTTTTTAGAAATAGAATTATATAACCTGCGTAAAACAAAAGCCGAAGACCGCTACCAGTATTTCATAAAACATTTTCCGGATCTTCATCAGCGTGTGCCGTTAAAATACATTGCTACGTATTTAGGCATGAACCTCGAAACGCTTAGCCGCATCCGCGGAAAAAAGAAATAAGATTACCTGCATTTGACTTTTATCAAATTCTTTTTGCTGAGGATTTATTTGACTATTGTCAAGTGGATTAGCCGTTATGTTTATTTTCTTGCACCGCATTCAGTTATTAGCATTTTGCTCTCACTACCAAAACATACCGCCATGAAAAAAGAATTATCAATCCTTACCCTGCTTCTTTTCTTATTTGTACTCCCGGCATTTACGCAGAACAGCATTCATGTAAAATCACGCATATATAAAGTTCTTACAACTGGAAGCAACTCTGCAGGTGGTTATCTCGCTTCTTTAAATGATTCAGGAGTTATTGTGTCGCCTATGCAAGTGGCCTTTAATCCTTACCGCCAACCATCTCCCGGTGATGTTTTTGTAAATGCACATTTCATTGATAAAGTTTGGCTAAGACGAAAAGGTGCAACTGCCAAAGGAATATTAGCAGGAGCATTGATCGGCGCCGGCACTGGTGTGTTATTGGGACTAATCGATGGCTCCGACTTCAAAAAAAATAAAGATGTATGGTGTATTTTCTGTATGACCACGGGAGAAAAGGCAGCCGTCTATGGCGGCGCCGCGGGTTTAACGGGCGGGATCATAGGAGGTGTTATTGGCGCATTTGCACATAAAACATTTATTATCGGTGGTAGGAAAGAAAACCTCGACGACCTTAAATTTAAAGTGGTGCGATAGCATGGCAAACCTACTTGTCTACCCGGTGGGGGCCGGGTAGCAAGTATTGCTCTACCAAAAAAGAACGCTACTTTATTAGCTGCTTCAGTTCAATCAACAAAACAACCACATGAAAAAAATTTCCTTCTGGGCTAAGAACCACGTTTTTGAAAGCAGGATAATCATTACCGTGATTTATATTCTGCTTGCTGTTACCGGAATTGTAACAGGAAAATTATTGAATGATATAAATGTTACCCTTCCGCAATTCTATTTTCTCGTATGCACGATCTGCACCATTATATTTTGGATAGGATACCCGGGGATAAAAACAGTTAAGGGTAAAAAGATACCAGGTTCATACGCGAGGAGAAAAACGTTTGATTTTATACTGGGTCTGATGACTTTCTTATTAATCGTGGGAGTTGCCAATAATCCTAAACTTTTTTTTAATGCAGAAACGGCCCAGGCCAGAAAAACATTTCCCGTTTCAACAGACACCAGTATCAATAATCATCCGCTGATACAGGATTTTATTACCAGTATAAAAAGCAGGGACATAACCAGGCTGAGCGAAAAAGAAAAAATCCAGATCATTAAAAAACAAATAAGAACAATACAGCATAGCAAGGAAACTTCGCAAGGTGGCAAAATAGCATTGATCGCCCTTTCGGTAATAATAGCAGCTGGTTTATTGGCGGGATTGGCTGTTTTATCCTGCAGTGTTGCGTGTACCAGCTCAGGGGCGCTGGCTATTATTTTGATGGCTGGAGGAACCTTCCTGATCGTCTTTTTCCTGGTAAAAATAATTAAGCGTATCAGTCATCCGCCGGTGAAGAAAGAAGAAGGACTGAAGAATGCGGGGACAGCGGGTTAGCAGATCATGTTTGATACAGTATAATGTTTTACCACAAAGAGCACAAAGCAAAGAACACAAGGTTCACCAGCATGACCTTGTGTTCTTTGTGAAAACCCTTTGAGTTCTTTGTGGTAAAGCATTTCATTCCTTGTTCAAAGTTCCTTGTTCCCTATTCAATATTCATTTCCTCTACGGATTGAGATAATAGCCGAACCTTAAAAAAAATGAAATGAAGTAAGATTTTCGGGCTACTTGCTACTAATACAAAAAGCAGCAATGAAAGATTTATCCCGCCGTTCTTTCTTACAGAATTTGGGTATGAGCGCCGGAGCAACAACGCTTGCTCTCGCTTTGCCCTCTTTCGCAACCTTATCAAAAAAAGAAAGTCGAACTTATCCTGGTAAAAAATTAAATGTCGCCTTATGCGGCCTGGGCAATTATGCAGGCATGCTTGCGTATGGCCTGGAGCAATCGCAATATTGCAGTCTCGCAGGTATTGTTACTGGCCATCCCGCTAAAGCGGAAGAATGGAAAAAGCAATATAACATCCCGGAAAAAAATATTTATAATTATCAAAACTTCGATAAGATCAGGAATAATGAAGACATTGATTTAGTGTATGTCGTTTTGCCCAATGCACTTCATAAAGAATTTACAATAAGAGCGGCGAGGGCAGGGAAACATGTGATAACAGAAAAGCCAATGTCAATCTCAACAAAAGATTGCGAAGCCATGATCAAAGCATGCAAAGATGCAGGAGTACAACTTGCAGTAGGTTATCGTTTACATTACGAGCCGTATCATTTAGAAATAAAAAGATTGGGACAGAAAAAAATATTCGGACAAGTGAGATTGATTGAAGCGTCTCTTGGGTATAAATCTGATGATCCCACACAATGGCGGCTAAAGAAAGCGATTGCCGGTGGAGGGCCGCTGATGGACCTTGGAATTTATTGCATTCAAAGCAGTCGTTATGTTTTAGGAGAAGAACCCATTTCTGTAACGGCACAATTTGGACCGAACACAAACAAAAAATTATTTTCAGAGGTGGAAGCATCCATTAACTGGCAAATGAACTTTCCAGGCGGAGCAGTTTGCAGTGCTGCCAGCTCTTATAATTATAATGTAGACAGGTTCTTTGCATCTGCAGATGAAGGACAGTTTGAAATGAGCCCGGGCCTCAGTTACGGCCCCTTCAAAGGAAAAACCTCTAATGGGGAATTAAATTTCCCTGAGATCAACCAGCAGGCAACTCAGCTGGATGCAATAGGTAAGCTAATCATTGAAAATAAATATTTGCCATCTCATATTACTGGCGAAGAGGGATTAAAAGATATTAAAATAATAGAAGCAGTTTACGCAGCTGCAAGGTCAGGCAAAAAAATAATGATCGGTTAAGAGGCTTCCTGCCGCCATCATTCCCACAGCTCAATTGTGCGACGCAACAACCGATGCCATAAAAAACTGCAACTGGTAAACAAAAAACTGTACTTTATTCCTTCAACACTTTGAACATGAAACTCAATTGCGACTGTTGCATTGCGGGAGGCGGTCCTGCAGGTATCATGCTCGGGTATTTACTGGCACGGTCCGGGGTTGAAGTTATTATTCTCGAAAAGCACAAAGATTTCCTGCGTGATTTTCGTGGCGATACAATTCATCCTTCTACTTTACAACTGTTGTATGAGCTGGGTTTACTGGAAAATTTTCTTCAACTGCCGCACCAGGAGATCAAAAAACTTTCCGGCGTCTTCAACGGTAATGATGTTACGATGGCAGACTTCACACATCTAAAAGTAGCGGCGCCTATGCTTGTGCTGGTTCCTCAATGGGATTTTTTAAATTTCATGGTATCTGAAGGACAACAATTTTCCGGGTTTAAAGTGATCACCTCTGCAAAAGTGACTGAGCTGGTAAAAGAACAATCGAAAATAACCGGTGTAAAAGCGCAAACTGGTAATGGCGAACTGGAAGTGAATGCAGCATTGGTTGTGGGTTGCGATGGAAGACATTCTGTTGTAAGAGAACTGGCAGGTCTGAAGGTAATAGAAACCGGTGCGCCGATAGATGTTTTATGGTTCCGGCTTTCTAAACAAAATGGCGATCCTTTACAAACACTCGGCAGGTTTGATCGTGGACGCATTATGGTATTGCTGGACCGCGGTGATTACTGGCAGATCGCTTATGTAATCCCTAAAAATGAATTTCAAAATATTCAATTAAAAGGACTGGATAATTTTAAAACCGAACTAAGTGAAGTATCTCCATTTTTATCAGCAAGACTCAATGAAATTGGTAACTGGGAACATCTTAAATTATTAAGTGTCGCCATCGATCACCTGGAAAAATGGTATAGTGAAGGAGTATTATGTATAGGTGATGCGGCGCATGCGATGTCTCCTATTGGTGGCGTAGGTATTAACCTGGCGCTGCAGGACGCTGTTGCTGCTTTCAATATTTTACATGTTGCATTAAAGCAAAAAAAGAAAATAGACAATGAACTTTTGCAAGCGGTACAGCGAAGAAGAGCATTTCCTGCAAGAATGATCCAGCGTTTACAGGTGGCTATACAAAAAGGGATGATCAACAGCCGCAATGCAAAAACACAGGGGTTGCCATTTATGTTTAAGCTGCTAAAAATATTCCCGGTTTTGCGAAGAGTCCCTGCGAGGGTTATAGGGATTGGAATAAGAGCAGAACATTATAAAAAATAATTTCTGCTTTAACTGGCAATAGAGAGCAACTGCCCGCCAACACACGAATAAAAATTGAGGTGGAGTTCTGCTCCGGTGATATCTTAAAAAAATATTTTCCCAAAACAATTTTTGAAATCAAATATTTCGTTCTACATTTGTAGAGCAATACAATACTATGCAGCTTACAAAATCTGAAGAACAACTGATGGAACTGATCTGGAAACAAGGCAAAGTTTTCATGAAGGAATTGCTGGAAGCCTATCCTGAACCTAAGCCAGCAACCACTACTGTCGCTACGCTATTAAAACGCATGCAGGATAAAGGATTTGTCGATTATATAACAATTGGAAATGCTCGGCAATACTTCCCGCTCGTAAAAAAGAAACAATATTTTTCTAAACATGTGAACACTATTGTCAGGAATTATTTTAATAATTCTTCGCTGCAATTCGCATCTTTTTTTGCAACGACCGGTAATCTTTCAACAAATGAACTGGAGGAATTAAAAAAAATCATCGATCAGGAAATTAAAAGAAAGAAAAAATGACCAGTTATTTCATCAGGACTATTTTATGCTCAGGCCTGCTCATGCTCTTCTATACTCTTTTTTTAGAGCGGGAGAAATTGCTGCGTTTTAACCGTTTTTATTTGCTGCTGTCCATCGCATTTTCTTTTATAGTTCCACTTATTACTTTCAGCTCACCCGGGTCGGCAGAGATTGTAGAAAAAAGCATAGCACTGAACACCACAGTTTTGTTATACCAGGTAACTGATGCGGTAAACACCACTATTCCAGTAAAAAAGACTGACTGGTTCATTAATAGCGTTATTGTTTTTTACATTATAGTTACAGTGATACAGGCCCTAAGATTCGCAAGGAATATTTACCCGCTTATTTATACCCGGAAGAATTTTGCAACTTCAGAATTAATGGGAGTAAAATTGGTATTGATTGAAAACGCGGTTACTCCTTTTGGGTTTTTAAACAAGGTATATCTCAACAAAAAGGAATTCGAATCAGGAAAGATCGAACAGGAAATATTGCTCCATGAACTTGCGCATATAAAACAAAAGCATTCTTTAGATATCCTGTTCGTTGAAATACTATTGGTATTTGCGTGGTTCAATCCTTTTTTATTCCTGTATCGCAGGGCTATTCGACTTAATCATGAATTTCTTGCAGATGATGCGGTGCTGGCCAAAGAGAAGGATGTATCAGCTTACCAATATTTATTGCTTGAAAAAACCACGCAACAGGATCACCACCACTTTACCAGTTCTTTTAATTTTTTAAACATCAAAAAAAGATTTCTTATGATGACACAACATACGACTGCACAAAAAGCAATTATCCGGCAGTTAACGCTCATTCCGGTACTGCTGCTATTGCTAATTTTTTTCTCTGATAAAATCCTGTCACAAAAAAATGATGTGCCGAAGGTTTTACATGGAGAAGCTCCGTCAACCAAAGAGGGTGTCTCGAAAGAACTGATGGATGAATACGAGGCGATCTCCGGTAAATATTTAATAAAAGATGCGAACGGACATTCTACCAGCAACATTTTCAAACGAATTACAAAACCCGAAATGGACAGGCTTGAAACTATTTTTAGAAAGATGAGCAAAGAACAACAGTCGAAAGTGAATATAGTTTTTATGCCTCCCATTCGTCCATTACCCAAAACTGTTCCCACCGGGAAAATGATGCAGGATTTTTCGGATCCCGCTTACTGCGGGTTGTGGATCAACGAAAAGAGAGTAAGCAACGAAACAATAAAAAAATATCGCACTTCAGATTTTTCGCAGGTATTTATCAGCAACCTGTCTCCTAATGCCCTGGCCTATGGTAAATACAAATACCAGGTGAATTTGATGACCAATGATTTCTATAATGATTATTATGCCAAAACAATGGCAGATACCAGTCATCACATGGCTGTAGTTTTTCGAAAAAAAGAAAAAAAGAATTAATTGTAATCTTTAATAACACCATACATCCTTTGACTCGCGGTAAATAAAAAAAGAACCCGAAGGTTCTTTTAATTTTTTACACCGCATCCGACAACGATGAAAAAGTAAAGTCTCTTATTTTCATCGGTGGTATCAGCGCATGTGTTCCCGATTCGCCACTTACTGTTCTCTCGGGTATGCCTAGTGCTTCGAGGTTATTCAGCATGATAACGGCGCTTTCATTAAAACGGAAATTCTTTACAGGGAACTTGATCTGGCCGTTCTCAATATAAAATGTCCCGTCTCTTGTGAGGCCCGTGTATAAAAGCGTTTGCGGATCCACCTGCCGGATATACCATAGCCGCGTAACTAAAATTCCTTTATCGGTGCTTTTAATCAGGTCTTCTAAAGATGCACTTCCGCCCATCATGATATAACCATCCGGACCGGGCACTGCTTTCACGCCTTTTTTCTGCGCCCAGAATCTTGAGTAAGATAAATTTTTGATCACTCCTTTATCGATCCATGTAATTTTTTCCTGCGGTCTTCCATCGCCGTTCCACGTACTTGTAGGAAGCTCGGTATTATAAGGATCGGAATAGATCGTTACTCTTTCATCCACTAATTTCTCCCCGAGTTTTGTTTTACCGCCTTCTTTACTTAAGAAGCTGCGGCCCTCATCTGCAGAACGTGCATCCATTGCAAAGAACATTGTTTCTAATAAAACGATCGCTGCTGATGGTTCTAATATTACCGTGTATTTACCCGGTTCAAGCGCTCTCGCATTACCAGAACCCGCAGCTTTCTGCGCTGCTATTCGGGTAGAAGCCGCAACATCCAGTTTGCTTACATCATTATATCCTTTAGAAGAATATCCTGAACCCGTTCCGTCTTTTGTGCGCAGTGTGACATTAAAATTTACGTTGGTACTGGTGTTATATGCGAATAAACCTTTTGAATTCATCATGGCTGCATAACCTGCACTGTTCTCTAAAAAACCGGCAGCGATAAGGTCTTTCGCCTTCGCTTCCTGCAAACTTTTTGCTACTGCTTCTTTCCTGAATTTTGGATCGATAGCGGCCGTTCCGGGATCAAAAGTTTTTACTCCTTCACCATATTGTTGCGGACCAAGAAATGGAACGAACTCCGGATTTTCCGGTGCGAGCCTCGCCAGTTCTTCGGCTCTTCTCACAACTTTTTCAAGAGAAGCATCATCAAATTCATTGATGGTTGCTGCGCCGAGTTTTTTCCCGTAAGCCGAAGACACAACGAGTGTGCTGCTGCTTACCCCGCCACTGGTAGAAACAGCGTTTCTCGCATAACGGATGTTACCACCGTCTGAACCATAAAGATTCACTTCACATTCCTCGGCCTTCGAATAGCTTAACACCTTTGCTAATAATGCCCTTGCTTCTTCTTTTGATAATATTGGCATAGGTTAAATTTTTCTTGCTGTATTAATTACGTTTACTCCGTTAAATCTTGTTGTTGATGAACCGTGAGACACGGCGCTCACCTGGCCCGGCTGTCCTTTTCCATCAAAGAAAGAACCACCCAGGCGGTAATCTCTTTCATCAGCGATCGCATTACAGGAGTTCCAGAATTCCTGCGTGTTAGATTGATACGCTACATCTTTCAGCATGCCACCGATCTTACCATTCTTGATCTCGTAATATAATTGCCCGCTGAACTGAAAATTATAACGCTGCTGATCGATAGAGTAAGAACTGTCGCCGATAATATAAATTCCTTTCTCTACATTTTTAATGATATCATTTGGCGAAAGCGGTTGTTTGCCGGGACGAAGCGACACATTCGGCATGCGCTGAAACTGAACGCTGCTCCAGTTATCAGCATAACAACAACCTTGCGATGAATTGAGCCCGAGTATATGTGCCTGGTCGCGGATCACCTGGTAGTTCACCAGCGTACCATCTTTTATAAGATCCCATTCTTTTGTAGCGACACCTTCATCATCATAACCAACAGCGCCTAAAGAACCGGCTTGTTTTTTATCAGCAACCAGGTTTACTATCTTACTGCCAAAGTTGAATTTCTTAGATTCCCATTTATCGAGTGTCAAGAAACTGGTGCCCGCATAATTCGCTTCATATCCCAATACACGATCCAGTTCTGTAGGATGACCCACCGATTCATGTATCGTTAGCCATAAATGACTGGGGTCTAAAACAAGATCGTATTTTCCGGGCTCAACAGATTTTGCCAATTGTTTTTCGCCGGATTGTATGGCGGCGGCTTTCGCATCTTCAACCATATCATAACGGTTCTTATATAAAGTAGTGATGCCCTTTATTTTTTCCGATTCCAGCGGCATCAGGTATTCATAACCCATCCCTCTTGGTGAGCTTAATGAATTTCTCGTTTCGAACTTACCTGTTTTACTATCTATTTTTGTGACCGTAAAAAATGGCCAGATGCGATGAATGTCCTGGTCTATATATGAACCGTCGGTGGAAGCAAAATATTTCTGCTCGTTCACTAAAAAAAGATAAGAGTTAACATAGTTGGCGCCATTCTTCATGGCAGCATCATTTACTGCTAAGAGTAAGTCGGCTTTTTCTTTTACAGGCACATCAAATGCATTCCGGATGATGGGCGCTTTCCATGATACTTCACCATATCCTTTTTGTGGCGCCAGTTTAACCGGCTCAGTTAAAAGGCTCGCGTTTTCTTTTGCGATAGCCACGGCTAACTGCGCTGCTTTTGCGATGCTGTCATTATCCAGTTTATCTGTCGCTGCAAAACCCCAGCTTCCATTAGCAATAACACGAACACCCATCCCATAGGATTCTGTATTCACGATGTTCTCTACTTTATCTTCTCTTGTGATAAGAAACTGGTTGAGATAGCGGCCAATGCGCACATCAGTATAAGAAGCGCCTTTTGATCGTGCAGCATTCAGCGCCACATCTGCCATTCTTTTCTTAAGCGCAGGATCGATCGCATACCAGGGAGCATCAAGGGGAACATCGGTTGCAGCGAAACCATTTCGTGGAAGCATGTATGCTCCAAAGCCCAGGCCCGCCATATGCAGGAAGTCTCTTCTTTTCAAAGCAGGTAGTTTTGAATGAAATAAAACTAAATATGGAAAACAATTTCGAGGGGAGCAAGTTTATTTTACCACAATGGTCCAAAGGCTTAACGCAAAGGGCACCAGGAATATAATCAATAATAGCGGCCTTCTTGTTGCGGTTCTTACTTCCCTTGGCACTTGTGTGAAAATTTTCTGCCAGATATTTTAACTGTCCTTCGCCAACTCCCTCCATCATCCTGAACTTTATTATAAATTCGCTCAACTATGCCAAACACTAAAGCTTACGCTGCATATAATGCACAAGACCCCCTGAAGCCATTTGATTTTGATCGCCGGGATGTACGCCCTAATGATGTACAAATTGAAATATTATTCTGTGGTGTTTGTCACAGCGATATTCACCAGGCAAGAGATGAATGGGGCGGTTCAATATACCCTATGGTTCCCGGCCATGAAATTGTTGGGCGAGTAATAAAAACCGGTGAGCAGGTAACAAAATTTAAACCAGGAGACATCGCCGGTGTGGGTGTACTTGTAGACTCGTGCCGGGTATGCAAGCATTGTGAGCGGGATATGGAGAACTATTGTGTTGAAGGAATGACGGGCACTTATAATTCCATGGAAAGAGACGGTAAAACAATTGCACAGGGTGGATATTCAACGCAGATAGTGGTTGATGAAAAATATGTGTTGCATGTTTCTGATAAACTAGACCTCAAAGCGGTTGCGCCTTTGTTGTGTGCGGGCATCACTACCTACTCTCCTTTGCGTTATGCGAATGTGGGCAAGGGAACCAAAGTTGGTGTTGCAGGATTAGGCGGACTTGGGCATATGGGCGTGAAGTTCGCTGCATCATTTGGCGCAGAGGTAACGATGCTTAGTACCTCACCTAATAAAGAAGCGGATGCAAAAAGATTAGGTGCTCATCATTTTTTGCTTACTTCCGATGAAGCGCAAATGAAAAAATACGAAGGTTATTTTGATGTGATACTGAATTGTGTTTCCGCCAACCATTCTTATGAAAAATATTTAAACCTGCTTGGCCTTGAAGGAAAAATGCTGGTGGTAGGATTGCCATCAGAAAATCCGCAGTTAAGTCCGTTTGCATTGATCACCAACCGCAGAAGTATTGTAGGATCTATGATAGGTGGAATGAAAGAAACACAGGAAATGCTGGATTACTGCGCTGAACATAATATTGTTGCGGATGTGGAAGTGATAAAAATGCAGGAGATCAACGAGGCCTATGCGAGAATGCTGAGAGGTGATGTTCATTATCGTTTTGTGATTGATCTTGAGTCTTTGAAAAAGTGATATTATTTTATAATTGATTCTCTTTAGAAATTCCATATCGGGAGATATGGAATTACAAACAAACAACAACATGAAATTTCTTTCTCTTGAACCGTTCGTTCCTTCGGGAAGTAATTTCGAAAGCTCCAAACAATTATTTGCTGCATTGGGTTTTAATATCAACTGGGATGCAGGAGATTTTACCGGGTTTGAAAAAGACGGATGCAAATTCATCTTACAGAAATATGATGTGAAGGCGTTTGCTGAGAATTTTATGCTGAGTGTAGGAATAGATAACGCAGATGAATTTTACAAAGAAGTAAAAGAAAAACAGTTGATTGAGAAATTTGGTATCAGGATGAATAAGCCTGTTGATCAGCCCTATGGAAGAGAAGTAAATATTATTGATATAGCAGGTGTGTGCTGGCATTTTGTGCAGCCGTTGTAATGGAATCTCAAGCCAATGTTCCCCCGCCAACTGCCAACTAACTCACTCCAAGTTCTTTCATCAATTTATCAACTGCTTGTCTCAACTCTTTTACTTCCTGCTCCAGTTTTTCCAGTCTTGCTTCTGTATTGAATGGTTTAAAAGACGATTCATCTTCTTCATCATTTATTTCAGACACGCCTCCGAGTAGGTGAGTGTATCGTAATTCTTTTTGGCCAGCTTTTCTTGGTAACTGGAGTACGAAAGATGGCGACATATCACTAAGTCCTTCCAATACTTTTTGTACTTCTTCCAAAGATTCGAACTCATACATTCTTCCCGAGTTGGTATTTAACTCGCCCGGCGTTTGCGCACCCCGTAACATTAATAAACAAAGAATAGTTACCTGTGGCGGATCAAGCGGAAAAACAATTGCAAAATTGTGCTTGTATTTTATTGAACGGCTGGCGCCTCCTGTGGCAGTAGAGACCAGCCCTTTTTTTCTGAGTGAATCTAATGTTGTTGAAACCGTTGACTCATCATACTGAACAATTGGCTTCCGCGATGTTTTCTGGTTACATGCAGCAGTAAGACTATTGATGGTCATCGGGTAATAATCCGGTGTTGTTTTACTTTTTTCTATCAGAGATCCCAGGACACGGATCTCTTCAGCATTCAGTAATGGCAAGGTTCCTGTTGATTCCATAATTAAAGATAATGCGTGAAAGATCGCCTTAAAACTTTTAGTTTTATCGAAAGAGAAAATATTTATTACGCTTATGAAAAAGGTTCTTGCACTAAGCAGCTCCCGTGTTGGTAACAGTGGCTTTCTTGAAATGGCCTTGCCCTTATTAGAAAAATTTCTTGGCCTCTCATCTTTACAAACTGCGTTTATCCCTTTTGCATCAGTAGAAAAAGATTATAAAAAATATGTGGCAATGGTTCAGCAAGCATTAAAAGAACTGAATCATAAAATTGTTGTGGCAGATGATAATAATTGCAGGGAACTTGTTGAAAAGAGCGATGTAATTATGGTTGGTGGTGGTAATACTTTTAAACTTCTTCACGATATATATGAAAATGATCTGTTAGAAATCATACAGAACAAAATAAAAAGCGGAACGCCCTATATTGGCTGGAGCGCCGGCGCAAATATTACAGGAAAAACGATCAGTACAACCAATGATATGCCTATCATTCAACCTCGAAGTTTTAAAGCATTGCAGTTTTTACCTTTTCAAATCAACCCGCATTATATCAGTCAGCAACCCGAAAATCATAACGGCGAAACAAGAGATCAAAGACTTAAGGAATTTATTCGCATGAACCCCGATGTTCCTGTTGTTGGTCTTCCAGAAGGAACGGCTTTACAATTACAGGATGGTATATTGCATTTTATCGGGGAGGGAAACGGAGTATTATTCCAGAGCGATGAAAACGGACTTCCGGTAAAACAAGAAATAACAGCAAGTGATGATCTTAGTTTTTTACTAAATCATGATTAGAAACAAACTCATTCGCCCCATGCAGTAATAATCAGATCTCTTGGGCCGCCATCATTACGATGTTCACATAAATAAATTCCCTGCCATACACCCAAAGCAAGTTTTCCGTTTCGTACCGGTATCATAACCGAACTTCCAAGTATAGATGCTTTTATGTGTGCAGGCATATCATCACTTCCTTCTGTATCATGTAAATAATCCGGGTCATTTTCAGGAACAGATTTATTGAACCAGGTCTCAAAATCTTTTCTCACCGTTGGATCCGCGTTTTCACTAATGGTTAATGATGCTGATGTATGCCGGATAAATACCTGGCAAATACCTTTACTGATCTCATGTATTCCCGGCAGGGCGCTAACGATCTCCGCTGTTATCAGGTGAAACCCTCTTTTTCTTTCTTTTAATTCAAGCTGCTGCTGAAATAGTTTCATGATTTTTTTGTTTGATATATACGAGTGGTTCCTTACAAACTTCTGAATAACAAGCGTTCATTTCTCTTAAAAGAGAATATTATTGATAAGAAGCGCAGCTATACACCACCTCCACCTGTCATTAGAGGATATTCCATAATTAAACAACCCCCTGAATGAGAAAATTATTGCTTTTAATGGGCATTCTTGTAGCTACTATACAGCTATCGGCCCAGAACAGGACAGTTACCGGAAGGGTAACTGACGAATCGGGCAACCCGGTTCAAAGTGCTTCAGTTACCGTAAAAGGTTCTAACACAGGCACTACTACAAAAAATGATGGCAGTTTTACCCTTGTGGTACCACCATCGGCCCGTACACTGGTAATTACATCGCTTAACTATGCTTCGCAGGAGGCAGCGATCACGGGTTCAACTGTACTGGTTTCTTTAAAATCATCAAACGCCAACCTGGATGAAGTTGTCGTTGTGGCTTATGGTACAGTAAAAAAAGAAGCCTTAACCGGCGCAGTAGGTACCATTAATGCTGAAAAAATCGCCAAACGTCCTATCAATAACATTACCAGAGCGCTTGAAGGCGCTGTTGCAGGTGTGGTTACAACCACGGGCAGCGGCCAACCCGGTAACGGACTTAACATCAGGGTAAGAGGCTTTGGTTCTATCAATGCCACTTCTGAACCTTTGATCGTAGTGGATGGGGTTCCTTATCCTAATGGTCTTTCAAATATCAATCCCGCGGATGTGGAGAGTATCAGTGTCTTAAAAGATGCAGGATCTACTGCACTCTATGGATCAAGTGCCGCCAATGGTGTGGTGATGATCACAACAAAGAAAGGACAGCGTGGTCATAATAATGTTACTGTAAGAGCCTTACAGGGTATAGCTACCCGCGGTTTGGAGGAATACGAGAGGCTGAATGCAAACCAGTATTACCCTATTATGTGGGAAGCGTATCGTAATGGTCTCGTTTATCCTTCTACAGGAACGGGAATTTCTAAAGATTCTGCCAGTCGTGTAGCATCTGGTTTAACTAACCGTACCAGCATAAAGGATCTGCTTACCTATAATCCTTTTAATGTGGCGGCAAATGCTATTGTTGGTGTTGACGGTCAATTAAATCCTTCTGCAAAATTATTATATCCTGATGACCTGGACTGGAACAAAGATCTTCTGAGAAGAGGTCCGCGCCAGGATTACACCGTTAGTTTTAACGGCGGCAGCGACAGGTCTGATTATTTTATGTCGATGGGTTATGTAAATGAAAAAGGCTTCACTGTAAAATCTGATTTCAAACGTTATTCAGCCCGTCTTAATGTGAATGTTCAACCGAAGACATGGTTGAAAACAGGACTGAACCTTTCAGGAAATCACACTATTTCAAATACCGCACAGGATGGATCAAGTACCGGTTTTGTAAATCCATTTTTCTTTACAAGAAACATCGGACCGATCTACCCTGTATACATGCATAATATGTCAACAGGCGATTATGTACTCGATGCCAACGGAAACAGGATCTGGGATTTCGGTAACCATGGTAGTTCCGCGATCGGTATTGCTAATGGAATACCTAACAGGCCAAGTGGTGGATTTGGTGGAAGAGATGCATTGGCAGAGGCTATTTTAAATGATGTTATTTTTAGAAGAACTGCAGTGAGCGGAAGATGGGGAACAGATATCAGCTTCCTGAAATATTTCAAGTTCACCAATAACGTAGCCATCGATTTCGAGAACGAGCAGGATAACACGTATGAAAATACGCAGGTAGGCGACGGTGCACCAGGCGGAAGAAGTCAGAAGGATGTCTTCTCAACAACCAACCTTGTACTTAACCAGTTATTAAACTACTCACAGAATTTTGGTCGTCATCATGTAGACGCTTTACTGGGCCATGAAAGCCTTTCACAAACGGACTACGATGTTAATGGATTTAAACAGGGCCAGTCATTATCCGGCAATACGGAGCTTGGTAATTTTACCACTATTAATTCAACAGGATCTTCTGTAGATAATTACAGGGTTGAAAGTTATTTTTCAAGGGTTAACTACGACTACAAAAACAAATATTACCTGCAGGGAAGTATTCGCCGCGATGGTAACTCTAAGTTTGCTAAACAGTCAAGATGGGGTACTTTCTGGTCAGTGGGTGCAAGCTGGAGAATAGAGAAAGAAAGCTTTATGCAGTCAGTCCCATGGGTTGATCTTTTAAAACTAAGAAGTTCTTATGGTGGTCTTGGTAATGCCGGTGGTATTTCCCGTTATGCTTACCAGGGTCTTTATGGATTTGCTAATAATGCAAACGAACCTGGTATCGTACAGAGCCAGACTTCTTTTTTAAATCTTGATCTTACCTGGGAAACCAATACGCAGTTTGATGCAGGTGTAGACTTCTCTCTTTTTAAAAGCAGGGTAAACGGTTCAATCGAATATTATAACAGGATATCGAGCAATCTTTTATTTGCTGTACCGCAACCATTATCAAGTGGTGCATTATCAGTAAATAAAAATACGGCCACCATGTACAATAAAGGAATTGAATTGCAGGTGAATGGCGATATCATCCGAACAAAAAACTTTACCTGGAACACGGGCATTAATCTTTCAACTGTAAAAAACCGCATTACCAAAATGCCTGATGGAGTTACGGAATTTATTACCGGAACAAAGAAGTATGCAGTAGGTACGTCTATTTATGATTACTGGCTGCGTAGTTATTACGGTGTTGATCCTGCAGACGGAGCAGCATTGTATGTAGCGCAAAATACCGCGGCCTCAGCATCACGCAGGCTGATCACGAATAAGAGCGGCATTGTTGATACAGTTACAACACTGGCAAGCAATGGTAAGTTTGAATTCCATGGTTCAGCAATTCCTGACTATTATGGAAGCTTAACACAAACATTCTCTTATAAGGATTTCACATTAACTGCATTGTTTACCTTCCAGAAAGGTGGTGAAACATTTGATGCGAATTACCAGGGTTTAATGTCTTCAGGAACTTTTGGAGGCGCTCTTCATACAGATATCCTTAGAAGATGGCAGAACCCGGGAGATATAACAGATGTACCGCGTATGGATAACGGAAGAACCACAGACTTTAATGCGACTTCTTCGAGATGGCTGGTAGATGCGTCTTATTTTAACATTCGCAATGTGAGCCTCAGTTATAACTTACCGAAGTCTGTGGTATCGCGATTAAAAATGAGCAGCGGCCAGGTATTGATAGGCGCTGAGAACCTTGCTTTCTTTTCTAAAAGAAAGGGTCTGAACAATCAGCAGGCGTTCTCCGGCGTTACTTCGAATGCCTATCCTCCTGCAAGAATTATAACAGCAGGCTTAACATTTAATCTATAAGCTTAAATCAACTTAACATGAAAATTTTCAGATACAAAATATTATCATTCGCGGTTGCCGGAATGTTGTTTTCTTCTTCGTGTAAGAAGGAATTCCTGGATACATTTCCTACAACATCCGTATCCGCTGCTGATGCATTGGCTACTACGCAGAATGCATATGCCGCCCTTAATGGTATACACAGGGTGATGTACACCCAGTACGACCAGCAAGGTGAAGCAGGTGAGGGTTCTAACAATATATTCCGCGACCTGATGGGAGAAGATATCGTATATCCGCTCGCCAGTGGTAGTACCGGCTTAATAGGCTGGATGCAGTGGATCAATCACCGCAATGTGAGCGCCACCGACCTCAGGTATGTTTATCGTTTTTACTACCGCCTTATCGCGAACGCCAATGTATTGATCAATGGTGTGGATAATGCAGTAGGACCAGACGCGGATAAAAAGATCATTAAAGGACAGGCTCTCGCTTACAGAGGCTGGGCGCATTTTCAACTGGTGCAGTTATGGGGCAAAAGATATGATGCTGCTGCAAAACCTAATGTACAACTTGGTGTTCCGATACTTTTAACCAACACACTGGAAGGACAGCCAAGAGCAACTGTAGAAGATGTTTACACCCAGGTGAATAAAGACCTCGATGCCGCATTAACCCTGCTTGCAGGTTATGTACGTTCTGGTTCTGCCGCTAAATCAAACTTTGATGTAAATGTGGTGAAAGGAATCAAGGCACGTGTAGCATTAACCATGCAGGACTGGAATACCGCGGCAACAAATGCTGCGGCTGCCAGGCAGGGATATACTTTAATGTCGAATGCAGAATATCAAAGTGGTTTTAATAACATCGCTAACCCTGAATGGATCTGGGGAAGCAGGCAGATAGATGATCATAATACTTTCTTCTATTCTTATTTCGCTTATATCTCAGCGAATTTTAATTCAACTGTTATCAGAACTCAGCCAAGAGCAGTCAATGCTACGCTGTGGGAGCAAATTCCTCCGACAGATATACGCAAATCAATGTGGGACAAAACAGGCGCTACCGTTCCGGTTCCTCCCGGTGGTGCAAAAGTTCCATACCAGAATAAAAAGTTCCTGGCTAAAAGTGATGCGATCAGTGTGGGTGATGTGCCTTATATACGTGCAGCAGAAATGTACCTGATAGAAGCAGAAGCCAATGCACGCCTGGGACTAAACGGATTAGCGCAGGCAGCTTTATTTACACTGGTTAAAAACAGGAATCCTTTGTATACATTGTCAACTAATACAGGGCAAAACCTGATAGACGAGATCATGTTTAACCGCAGGATAGAACTGTGGGGTGAAGGTTTCAGGTTTACGGATCTGAAGAGAACAAATTCTCCATTAAACAGATCAGGTATTCCTAACCATTTACCTGCGCTTATTAATGTAACCAACATACCGGCAGGAGATAAATTATGGGAGTGGTTATTCCCGCAGGATGAATTAAATGCCAACCCGGCAATAGTTCAAAACCCGCTTTAAACTTTACTGTTGTATAATAAAAAGAGGCTACCATTTGGCAGCCTCTTTTTATTTGTTGTTACTTGCAATGCATTGAAAATTGTTTACTGATCATTGCTCATTGGAGGCAACACTAATTTCACCGAAATAAATGAAGTTTTAAAAGTTTCTCGCAGAAAGCGCAGAATACACGGAACTCTATGATTCAGTGATAAAGATATCTTTCGAGGATCCCACAAGCGATAAAAGTTCCTGTTGCGGCGGTGTATCAAATCCGCCGTTTTTTAGTTCATGCTGAAAATGTTTGAAAGAAGGAAGATCATTCAGCACCTGCCGTTCTTCATCAGACTTAAAAAAAGCAGTATGAATAAAGGTCTTCTCATCTGCACCCATACAGGCGTGGTAATTAATGTTCGGATTATTTATTTGCTTCAGATCGGTCATCACAGCTTTTATGTTTGACTGATTCTGCGCCGAAAATTCGGGTTTCGTTGTGTACGTTACTTTTACAATTTTCATATGCTTGGTTTTTAATGTCCCGCTTTAAGGCTCTTACAAACCCGGGAGCAGTAAGGTACATTTAACTACAACAGGGATTTTAATTAATACCGCATCGCTGCAAAGGTCAACTGCACCGCCGCGAAGAGCCACTCCTCCGCTGCAAAGAGCAACTCCGTTGATGCGAAGGGCAACTGTTGCTGTGCGAAAGGCAACATGATGATGCGATGAGCAACTGGGACGATGCAAAAGGCAACAATACCTAACCAGTAGCCAAATCAATTAAAAATAATTTCCCTTTCTTCTTCGTGCCTTTGTGTCTTCGTGGCAAAATTTTAATTTAGACCCCATGCACATCAACACCATCATCTTCGATCTGGGTGCCGTTCTCATCGACTGGAACCCAAACTATGTTTTCGATAAATTATTTAATGATGAAGAACGCAAAGCTTTCTTCTTTCAAAACATCTGCACCTCAGAATGGAACGAAAAGCAAGATGCCGGCCGTTCATTAAAAGAAGCAACCGATGAATTGCTCGTCAAACATCCCGGATGGAAAAAAGAAATAGAAGCTTATTACGGAAGATGGAAAGAAATGCTCGGCGGACCGATTAAAGAAACTGTGGAAATATTCAGGCAGTTAAAAGCGTCAGGGAAATATAAATTATATGCACTCACCAACTGGAGCGCCGAAACATTCCCGGTAGCTTTAGAACTGTACGAGTTCCTTCATTGGTTCGATGGAAGAGTTGTAAGCGGCGAAGAAAAAATGAGGAAACCCTTCCCTGAATTTTATAAAGTATTGCTCGACAGGTTTAATGTAAAACCCGGAGAAGCCATTTTTATTGATGACAGTTTACGCAACATCCAGGGCGCAGAAGCTGTGGGAATTAAAAGCATACACTTTAAATCCCCACAGCAACTCGCAAAAGAATTAAAGGAAATGAATTTACTCTAACACCGGCCTTAACCATCTTTCCGCTTCTTCAATAGGCATGTTCTTTCTTTTTGCATAATCCACTAACTGGTCACGCAAAATTTTTCCCAAACCAAAATACTGGCTCTGCGGGTGAGCGAAGTACCAGCCGCAAACAGATGCCGGCGGGTTCATCGCTAAACTTTCTGTTAGTTCAATGCCTGCATTGTTTGTAGCATCAAGCAGTTCGAACAGTTTTATTTTTTCTGTATGATCCGGGCAGGCAGGATATCCCGGTGCCGGGCGAATACCAACATACTCTTCTCTTATGAGCTGATCGTTAGACAGTGTTTCGTTTTTCTCATAACCCCAATATTCTTTACGCACTTTCTGGTGAAGATATTCTGCCAGCGCTTCTACCAAACGATCCCCGAGAACCTGCACTAAAATTTTATTATACTCATCATGCTCTGCTGCAAATTTGTCTACATGCGGCTGAACATTTTGGATCGATACGGCGAAAGCACCCATGTAATCAGTCGCTTTATTTTCTGATGTTCCGGGTTTGATAAAATCCGATAAGGAAAAATTCGGCTGACCAATCGCTTTTTTTAGCTGCTGTCTCAAACTCTCTAATCTTACTTCTCCATCTTTTGTTTGAAGGATAATCGTATCTGCATTATTACTTGCAGCTGGCCAGAAACCAATCGTCGCTTTTGGAGCAAACCATTTTTCATCGATAACGGTTTGTAATAATTTCTTCGCATCGTTGAACAAGCGTGTAGCTTCTTCACCAAATGTTTCATCAGTTAACACCTGAGGGAAACGTCCCGGCATTTCCCAGGCAATGAAGAATGGTCCCCAGTCAATATATTCAGCGATAACGCCCAGGTCCAAATCCTCAATCACTTTAACGCCATCAACTGCTGGTTTAACCGGCTGGTAATTTTTCCAGTCGATGTAAGACCGCGTAACTACCGCCTCGCTATATGGAACATATTGTTTACCAGAATTCTTTTTTGCAAAGTTTTCCTTCAGCTCTTTGTATTCTTTTTCTATGGATTGAAGGAACGCCGGTTTTTGTTTTTCATTCAGCAATGATCCCGCAACAGTAACGCAGCGTGATGCATCCAGTACATGCACAACGCCATTATCATATTCCTGCGCAATACGCACGGCGGTATGCATACGGCTCGTAGTTGCACCACCGATTAATAACGGCTGATGCATTTTTCTTCTTTTCATTTCACGGGCGACATGCACCATTTCATCAAGCGAGGGTGTTATCAATCCGCTGAGTCCTATTATATCCGCGTTTTCTTTTTCTGCTGTATCTAAAATTTTATCTGATGGAACCATTACGCCGAGATCAACCACATCATACCCATTACAACCTAAAACAACACCCACAATATTTTTACCGATGTCATGTACGTCTCCTTTAACTGTTGCCAGTAAAACTTTAGGCGCTTTACTTCCCCCGGAATGTAATGATGGATTATCCAGTTTCTCCTGTTCGATGAAGGGGAATAAATAAGCAACCGCTTTCTTCATTACTCTTGCACTCTTTACAACCTGCGGCAAAAACATTTTTCCTGCGCCGAAGAGATCACCCACTACATTCATCCCATCCATTAACGGACCTTCGATTACATCCAGTGGCTTTGGTAATTTTAGTCTTGCTTCTTCCGTATCGATATCTATATAATCAGTGATGCCATTTACCAGCGCATGCTTTAATCTTTCTTCAACAGCAGTACTTCTCCAGGCATCATCTTTCTTTTCAACCTTACCTTTTGCTTTTACGGTATCTGCAAATGTTACGAGCCTGTCGGTCGCATCAGGATTGCGGTTGAGGATTACATCTTCGCAAAGTTCTCTCAGCCTCGGTTCTATTTCATCATAGATCTGCAGTTGACCGGCATTCACAATGCCCATATCCATTCCTGCTTTAATAGCATGAAAAAGAAACACGCTGTGCATTGCATCCCTAACCGTATCATTACCGCGGAATGAAAAAGAAATATTACTTACACCACCACTGATCTTTGTCAGCGGCATTTTTTGTTTGATGATCTTACACGCCTCAATAAAATCTACACCATAATTATTATGCTCTTCTATACCGGTTGCAATGGCGAAAATGTTTGGGTCGAAAATAATATCCTGCGGAGCAAAGCCTACTTTCTCCGTTAATATTTTATAAGCTCTTTGGCAGATGGTGATTCTTTTTTCTAAAGTATCGGCCTGGCCCTGTTCGTCGAAAGCCATTACAATAACAGAGGCGCCGTAAGCCTGGCAGAGAACAGCCTGCTGAACAAATTTATCTTCGCCCTCTTTTAATGAGATAGAATTGACAATGCATTTCCCCTGCACGCATTTGAGTCCGGCTTCGATGATCTCGAATTTAGAACTGTCGAGCATGATAGGGATCTTAGCGATATCGGGTTCGCTTTGTAACAGGTTCACATAAGTGGTCATGGCTTTAACACCATCGAGCAGCGCATCATCCATGTTGATGTCTAATATCTGGGCGCCACTCTCTACCTGCTGGCGTGCGACACTTAATGCTTCTTCGTAGCGGTCTTCGCGTACCAGGCGTGCGAATTTTTTTGAACCGGTTACATTGGTTCGTTCGCCAACGTTTACAAAATTGCTTTCAGGTCGAACGACAAGCGGTTCGAGCCCGGATAATCTGAGAAAGGGTTTGATCGTATTCATTTCAGCCATAATATTTTTTGAACCACAGAGGCACAGAGGATCACGAAGTTTATAACACTAATCGTTAGGGTTATCATTTATACTAATTCTGCTTCAACCACAGGCAACTGCCGCGGCTGAATATTTTTTACATGTTCTGCAATATGTTTAATATGATCGGGTGTGGTTCCGCAACAGCCGCCCACGATATTTACAAAACCTTCTTTTGCCCAGTCTTCGAGGAAGTGAGCGGTCTCTTCAGGAGTCTCATCATATTCACCCATTGTATTTGGTAAACCAGCATTCGGATAAGCAGATGTATAACACGCCGCCAACTGGCTCAGTTCTTCTATGTGCTGGCGCATTTGTGCAGCACCTAATGCGCAATTCAAACCAATGCTTAATGGTTTGGCATGCATCACTGAAATATAAAATGCTTCGAGGGTTTGCCCGCTTAATGTTCTGCCTGAAGCATCTGTAATCGTTCCGCTGATCATTACCGGCAATGATTTTTTATTTACATCGCGGAAATATTTTTTCACCGCGAAGATGGCGGCCTTTGCATTTAAAGTATCGAAGATGGTTTCAATTAATAAAACATCTACGCCACCATCAACCAGTCCTTTTATTTGTTCGTAATAAGCATCGACTGCTTCATCGAAATTTAATCCACGAAAGCCCGGGTTATTTACATCAGGCGATAACGACAAAGTTTTATTCATCGGCCCGATTGCACCGGCAACAAATCTTGGTTTTGATGGACCTTTCGCAGTGATCTCGTCTGCTGCTTTCCTGGCAATTTTTGCAGCAGCAATATTGATCTCGTAAGCCAGAGATTCCATTCCATAGTCTGCGAGTGAAACACGCTGTGCATTAAAAGTGTTGGTCTCGATAATATCAGCGCCGGCTTCTAAATATTTTTTATGGATGCCTTCGATAATTTGCGGCTGCGTAAGGGACAGCAGATCATTATTACCTTTTATATCTGATGGCCAGTCTTTAAAGCGATCTCCCCGGTAGTCAGCTTCCTCTAGTTTATGCTGCTGTATCATGGTGCCCATGGCGCCATCGATTATGAGGATTCTTTTTTGCAGCTCTTTTTCTATTACGTTCATATAACCCATTTTTAGGTTTGAAGAAAACACAGGGTGCCTGCTGAGTTATGTACTGCAGTATAAGTGAGTGACACAACCAAGGCCGGGCTTTGTTCTGCTGCTCAGTCCAATAAAATTGATTGTAATTATAAACGTGTGGAAGTATAAGAAACTTCTTAGCGTTTATTAGTTCAATTTTTTGGACAGGCCGAACAATAAACAAATCCGCCTGATGGCGCAAAGATAATAAAAAAGCCGCATCAGGGATGCGGCTCAGGATATTGAAATTTATCGGGGGTTAAAGCTAGTAACGGTGTTTCTTAAGATTGAACAGGCGGCTGATATTGAAACCAAATCTTATATCTCCCTTATCCCACTGGCCATCGGTTTCGGTGATGAAGGTTCTTTCCGTCATCCCGGTAGAGTTGGTCATATGCAGCTGGAAAACGTGACCCGCTGTTTCTATATCAAAACCTACAGAAAATGAATTGTGCGTGCCGGGTAATTTATCACTTGCATTATAATAATATTCGGCGTTGAAACTGAGACTGTGGGTTAACCTTACACGTGCAGCGGCACCGAGGGCGATAAAGTTATTGCTGCTCATAGCGGCGGGTACCCGGTTATAATGGATAAGCGTTGGCATGAGCTGCAATGAGAATCCCTCACCAAATTTCCTGGCAAGTAATAACTGGTGCGCAAAATACCAGCGGTCGCTGGGAGTTATTTTAATATTTGGATCATTTGATTTTAAAGTTTGAACCATTGCGCTGGTAAGCAGGGTTAAGGAAACCGGAATGCTGTTATCTGTTGTCTGCCACAACAGCCTGTATTTTAAGAAGCCATCAATTTGTTTTTGAAAAGTAGAACGGCCGATACCCACCGAGAAACGATCAGTGATTCCGTAGTCGAGGCCGATACGCATAGACGCTTCATCAAGTCCGAAGAAATTATACAATCCTTCATTCACTCTGCCAAAACGATGTGAAATACGAAAGTCGAGTACACCATTCCGGGGGCTCTCAACCGAGTGACCATTTACAAGTCGCGAGGATAAAAAAGTATGCGTAACCCTTGTGTCTACTGCAGGCTTTGCCTTCGCATCGGTTAGACTATCAAGATTTATATTCTGTGCATTTACTGTTATTACAGACACGACAACACATAAAATTAAAAGCAGTTGTTTCATCAGTAGTTTGGTTTTTAGAGCAAAGATATTATGATGTTGCCCTTTTTATTAATCAATTGGGAAATTACATTTTGTCGTAATCGCAATTCACGGTCACTTCAATTTCATCTGCAAGTTTACTTTGAGTGAATGCTTCTCCGTAGACGTGATATTCTTTACGCTTTACTTTAAATTTTGCGATAGCGGTTATTTTATCTCCAGATACTGTTATCACAGCGGGGACAGTAATATTTTTTGTAACGTCTTTAATGGTGAGCGTTCCTTCGACGTTTACATTATATGTTCCATTGGCTTTAAAATTTACAGGCTTTGCAAATTTTCCTTTAAACGAAGCTTTCGGAAACTTTGTAGAGCTCATATAGCTTTCATTATTAAAATGCTCTTCCATCGTGGTCTTTGCAAAATGAAAACTTTTTACCGTGAGGCGGAATTCCAGCTCGCCGCTTGCTGCGTTAATTGTACTTACAACTTCGTTGTTTACAGCCTGGATATTTTCAACTGGTGTTGAAGAAAAGAAAGTGATCTTACCATTTCTTGCAAGGTAATTCTGTGCATGCGCCAATTGGGCCATGATCAAAGTCAGTACAACTATAAAAATCTTTTTCATTTGATATTTTTTTTAAATCAATTCAAAAATCAAAAGTCAAAAATCAAAAGCGTGCAACTCTTTTTACTTTTGAACTGTATACCTAATTATTCTGCGCTCCCCTATTAATCCACGCTCTGAATTTATTGATATCGCAGGCTGATAACAAAGTGCCATTATTTGGCATCGGTGTTACATTTCCTGTATGTGTGATCGCCTGTAACAACTGCCCGTTATTTACGTATGCTTTCAGGACGCTATAATTTTCTAATTGTATTCCATTGGCAAGTGTTGCGTTTCCACCATGACAGGAAAAACATTGTGCTGTCATGATTGCTTTTATCTCAACACTTAGTCTTACAGTTGTAGTATCACAATTGGCAGAAGAGGGAGCAGTGAGATCAGCTTTTTTATTTGAGCACGAATAAAGGATCAGTGCCGCTGAAATGCTTACTAAACAAATGGGATATATTTTATTCTTTCTCATAATCAGTTAATCATTTTATTAATATGCCCTGGTTGATCACCACATCACTGGTGAAGCCTGTACATATTCCTTTAAAAGAGACCTGGCTGTTTTTTTCGATGTTGCCCGGGTCCTCTTTAAAAGTGCAGTTCACTCCAAAAACCGGGTCGCTGGTTTTTAAATAAACAACGGTTTTGCCTTCCTGGTTCTTCTTAACATTCTGTACCTGTCCTGAAACCTGGATGGCTTTATTCAAATATTTTGCATTAGCCGCCTGCTCATTGGTATTATATTCTGTAAAGATCTGTTCGGCCGTTACTGCAATGCCTTTTTCATCTTTTACATCCCTTTGCGGTTTATTAAATATATACCAGGTATATGCGCCTCCTGCAACTACGATAACCAGCAGTAATAAAAGAAAATGGTTCCTTTTCATTCTAAATTTAGTTGACGGTTGGCAGTTGCTTGTTGGCTTACAGTCAAACTGCCAACTACCAATTGCCAACTTTACACCGGCTAAAATAGTTACTATCAAACTGTAAGAACGAAAAATAGGAGAAGAGGTTTACCCGTGGTCACAAAAAATTTTAACCTTTAACATATTGCTGTACGGGTAGGCGGTTGGCGAGACTGCGTGCAAGGGTCATTTCATCTGCGTATTCCAGCTCGCCACCAAAGGAAATTCCCCGGGCGATTGTAGTAGCTGTGCAGTTTAAGGGTTGCAATTTTTTCTGGATATAATATATGGTTGTATCGCCTTGTATATTTGGATTGAGCGCAAAAATGATTTCTTCAGTTTCTTCTTTCTGAATGCGGTTAACCAGGGATTCGATATTTAACTGGTCTGGACCAATGCCATCAAGCGGCGAAATTAATCCGCCAAGCACATGGTAAGTTCCATTGAACTGCTGGGTGCTTTCAATTGCTATCACGTCCCTGATATTTTCAACAACACAAATTGTTTTCTGGTGCCTGAAAGAATTGGCGCAAATGGCGCAGATATCTCCATCGCTTATATTACAGCAACGCTGGCAGAACTTTATTTCCTGTCGCATTTTAGCGATGGTTTCGCTGAAGAGCTGCACATTGCCGGTATCTTGTTTAAGTAAATGCAATACCAAACGAAGTGCTGTTTTTTTCCCGATGCCGGGAAGTTTGGCAAACTCGTTCACCGCATTTTCAAGTAAAACAGAAGGCAGTTGCATGAGCACAAAAGTAGTTTGTTAATAGAACGAACGGGCGAAATGTTTTCTTAATTGTAAGGTGATTAATCTTTTAATTTAATGTCATATTCATTATCCCAGTTGGCCCTGATTGTCAGCTCTTTTTGCACCACTTCCACGATCTCGGGTTGTTTTTTGGGCGATGGAAAATGGCCCGGATCCCAAACACCATTCTTATTCGCATCATACAAAATTTTTATTTCATAAGTACCCGGAACATAAAGCTTCCTGTATAATTCAGCCGAGGTTAAAGGGAACGATTCAACCAGTTTATCGCTAGTCCATAATTGTATTACAGGATTGCGGTTAAACTTAACATTGCTAAACCTGAAACGAATGCTTCCATACTCGGTTTCTTTTTTTGTATGAAGGCGAAGCGTGTCTGTTTTCGCTAAAGCATTTCCTGCCGAATCTGCAAAGGCGGTTTTTGGAATGATGATCCTGTAGTTAGTATTTTCCTGCCAGGGATAAGATATTGTTATGATGCGTTTTGAAGTATCAACTGCAAACACTGGTTTTTGTAAAACCTGGTAAGAAGTATCGGTGATCCGAATTGCATTGGTATCTATAATATTCAATCGTTTGTTGAAATTAAGAAGCACGGGCTGCAAAATATCATGGCCGGCACCGCCATTAGAAGTATATACCAGTCGTTTATCAATGGCTCCCGATTTACTGGCGCTGGTACCCAATAAAGAAGAAACCGCAGAGCCTTTTTTTACTTCCTGGTAAGCAAACAAGTTTACAAAAGATTTTTGTTCGGTAATGGTAACAGCAGTATCAAGAAATGCGAATAGCTTAGTACTGTCATCATATCTCCTTGTGAAACCATTGGGCACGGCATAGACTGCATAGCGGCCGGGAGCAAGATTTCGAAAATGAAAATTTCCTTGTCCATCCAATGATGCATAATAAACTGGCGGCAGCTTTATGATCGCGGTATCATGCAGGTTGCGATGCAGCACTACAATAAGTGCAGAGTCAATCTTTCCTGTTTCGGCAAGCATTACTTTACCCGATAAAATGCCCTCATCTATTTTATTGCCGGTAGAAAAAACATAGGTAAAATCTTTAAACACATTTCCTTCATTCACATCTTTAATTGCATTTCCGAAATTGATAGAGTAGGTAGTATTGGGCTGAAGAGAATCTCTAAGGCGAATGGTTATTGTTTTTAAGCGGTGATCTATAATGGGTTGGTTTACGGGGTTAGGCGATACGATAATATTTTGCTGCCCCGAAGGATCTAGATCAACATACTCGTCAAAATTTAAAACGATCCTGTTGCTTTTTACATTCAGTGATGAATCTTTTGGTGTTGATGCGATAAGTACCGGGGGAATAGAATCCCTTGGGCCACCTCCCGGTGGAATAATATTGGCGCAACTGCTTTGCCCCAGCATAATAATAGCGAGAAAGAAAAGTGAAATACCGGTAAGAAGGTTTAACGGCCTGTACATCATAATGAATGGCGCAAACTTAAACTGTTTTGGGTGTCTGATCCTTCATTTTGGAGGATTTATAAGATTATTAGGATTTTGGTTTACCACATATTTACCACATAGGCACATAGAAACATAGGAGGTTTTAAGAATTTATAGCAGGTTATGGTTTAAAGTACACCTCTTAACTTTCTTCTTCCTCCATGTTCACCTCGTGAAGTTCAACCGCCATATTATTTGTCTTCACAAAATTGCACCAGTGACAATCTTCTTTTCCGCAGCCGGTATAAAAATCACGGTCCTGAATTTTCTTCCAGGTATCTGTGATCTGCTGAATAACTGTTGTTACGTCCTCAGGCGTGATAACAACTTTTATTTTACGGTAATTTTTCTTTTTATCGGGCTCGATAAAATCAAATTCGCTGCTTAATACTTTCCATCCGCGCTGTTCATAATTATCGACAAGTAATTTATAGAATACGGCCTGCCTCCAGTAATCGCCACCATTTGGATCTTTCTCATTCGGTCCCCGCAGTTTAGCGACAGCCTTGTCGGGATCGCCGGATTTATAATCAACTACATTAACCATTTTACCATCAAACTCCAGTTTGTCCAGTTTGCCTTTTACAGGAACATCATTTATGGTTACGTTCCGGATGTTTCGCTCAATAGCTACGATCTTTTTCCAGGAATCAATATAGTTAGCATAATAATTCTTCAACACTTCATACCCGTATTCAATTCGCCGGTTGTACTGTTCCGCTGTAAAATTTTCGCGGTGTCTTTTCATGTACCAGTCGAAATCCGAAAGAAATTCTTCAACCGGTGGAAATGTTTCATTGTTCAATTGCATCTTCCTGAACAAATGTTCCAATGCGTGGTGAACAGCAGATCCAAATTCTGTGGCCTCATTTTTTGGAGAAGGAATGCGAACCAGGTTTTGGAAATAAAACTGCAACGGACAATTGAGGTAATTGTTGAGGGCGGTTACGTTTAAGGTAAACTTTTCTAATATGCGTGTAATGTAATCGCTTTCCAGTTTTTCAATTTCCGGCGCCATGCCTTCCTCAAACTGCAGTGCCGCAAATTCGGATTGCACTTCGGTATCGACTACTATTTTTTCAACTTCAATTTCATGTTCTTCTAATATCTCTGCAATGAAACGGCTGGGCTCTTCCTCTTTCCCGTCATTTTTAAAACGGTGATAAGAAATATGCAAATGCTGTTCTGCTCTTGTAAGTGCAACATAAAATAAACGCCGGAGCTCTTCTTCATTATCATCTTCGGATGGCGCTGAAGTAAATAATGTATCCGGTAAAGTGTACCCGCTATTAAACTTTCTTTTCTTCTCCCAGAAGCATGCATTACAACTTGCAAAAAACACATGCTCATATTCCAGTCCTTTAGAGCCATGTGCGGTTAGTAAATTCACGCCTTTATCTGTACCGCTTACCTGCACAACCGGAAGAGAAAGATTTTCTTTTTGCATAAGCTGAAAGATCACGATAAGGTCTTTCAGTTCCATTTCCGGCTTTCGTGCCGTTTCTGTTTTTATGAAGTCGAAAAAATCTGTGAGCACTTTTAATTCCCAGTGTTTATCCGGACTACGCATAATGGTAGATAAAACATTCGCTTTACGAATGATCTTTTCAACCAGCATTTGCAAGGTCATATTAGGAACAGCTTCTACCAGGTCTTCGATTGCACGGGAAGCTTTTTGCAAAGAAGGGTTTAATGTTTGACTAAAAAGATCTTTCGCCGGTGCATGTGCTTTTTCGTAAAGCAAACGACGGAAAGATTTTTTATTATCACCAAATCCTGAGGATGAAGATTCTATTGATAGTTTAGCTATTTCTATCGGTGCAATTCCAAACCAATCGAAGTGCAGTAGTTCAAATAGCAGCGGGTCACCACTGAATGAAATTTCATGCTCGCATGATAAATATTCAAGGAGTGTTACTAATTTTTGAACCAACGGAATTTGCAGCATGTTTAAACTGCGTTTGCTGTAGTAAGGAACATTCCGCAGCTTTAAGTATTGCTGCAATTCCTCGCCATATTTATTCTCTTTAAAGATCACGGCAATTTTACCTGCAGGAATATTTTGTTCCAGTAGTTTTTCAATCTGTAAAGTAATATCGATCATTTCCTGCCGCTGCGTTTCGTACTCTGTAATTGCAGGCACGCGATTTATATCGCGATATTTTAGATTAGCGCTCAAAAGATCTTTTGTAAGATTTTCTATCCTGCTGATCATTCGTTCTTTATTACGATCGATCAGGCTTTTGGAAACATTTAATATGGATTGAATGCTGCGATAATTATTTGTCAGCACAACTGTAAGCAGATCTTTTTTATAATTATCTGCGAACTTCCACATGTTCTCGATGTTCGCTCCCTGGAAACGATAAATACTCTGGTCATCATCACCCACAACAAAAATGTTAGGTTGCTCCCAGTAGTTTATTAGAAGTTCAACCAAACGGTTTTGCGTACCGCTGGTATCCTGGTATTCATCAACCAAAATATAAAGAAACTGTTCCTGGTAACGAGATAGCAATGCCGGATTTTTTTCGAAAGCATCTATCACCCAATTGATCATATCATCAAAATCATAACGATTCGCTGCACGCATCATTTGCTGAAACGCCGGAAACTCATTCACGGCGGCCTTCAGTTTTTCCATGCGTTCTTTTTCCTCGTTGATCTTATCTTCTTTAAGATCTCCGGACTTAAATTGTTTATACGCTCTTTTGTAAATAAACTTTTCACGGTTAGGCATATCAGCCAGGTACTCATCTACTTTCTGCGTAATAAACTGCGGCGCCCATCCTTCCCTTTTCATTGTACTGAAGAGGCTGTCGAGATTTCTTACTTCATAATAAACATCGCCACGGTATCTTTTTAACGGATGATTTTTAGGAAACCCATCAATTAATTGGCGGAACAGGTCCATCTTTTCCAGGTCAGAGATTGCATCCAGGGAAGTTTTTTCGAAGAGCGATAAATTATCCTGGATCACATCATTACAAAAAGCATGGAAAGTATACAGATGAACCTTATAAGCATCTGGGCCGATAAACTGCAGCAATCTTTTTCGCATAGCCACCACACCCGCATCCGTATAGGTGAGGCATAAAATATTTTCTGGCCGCGTATCGGTTTCCAATAATATTTTGCCGATCCTCGCACTGAGGATCTGCGTTTTACCGGTACCGGGACCAGCTATCACCATCACCGGCCCATCAATTGTATCTACGGCCTTTTTTTGTTCAGGGTTGAGGCGATTATAATCTTCCAAAAATTTCTGTTGCTGCTGCCCACGGGTTGCCATAGGATAAAAGTAAATCGAAAATGGGAGACCAAAAGTTGAAAAAGAGAACAGCTGATGTTAATAAGATAATCAACACAATGTCCTGAAGTGACTTACGGTTAATTCTTCCGTAAATTCCCTAATTTGCTTTTCCCTAACTATCGATTATGAGAAAAATATTATTTGTGTTTGCGGCTTTCACCTTTATCACAGTGAATGCGCAAAAGATCATTCCCGGTTTTACTGCAGCCGGCACACAGCAACAAAAGCAACTGGAAGAGAAATTCGATCAGCAACTAAATGCACAACGAATTGGCAACAATATCAAAACGATGTCTGCTGTTCCGCACAATATAAGTTCGCAGGGAAGCAAGAACGTCGCTGAATATGTGCTGAGCCAATATAAAGCGGCGGGCCTTGATGCCAAAATAGAGACCTACCACGTTTTATTTCCAACACCTAAAACAAGAGTTTTGGAAATGACGTCACCCACCGTCTTTAAAGCACTGCTTAAAGAACCGGCCTTAAAAGAAGATGCAACATCGGGCCAGGAAAATCAATTGCCTACATATAATGCATGGAGCGCAGATGGAGATGTGACGGCTCAACTCGTGTTTGTAAATTATGGTTTGCCCGATGATTATGAAAAACTCGCCAGCATGGGTATTGATGTAAACGGGAAAATTGTAATAGCTAAATACGGCCGTTCATGGCGGGGTATCAAACCAAAAGTGGCGCAGGAACATGGCGCTATCGGCTGTCTTATTTATTCTGATCCAAAAGATGACGGGTATACCGCCGGCGATGTTTACCCGAAGGGCGCTTATAAAAGTGAGTACGGTGTGCAGCGTGGTTCGGTTATGGATATGGTTATCTATCCCGGCGATCCGCTAACGCCAGGAGTGGGGGCAACTGAAAATGCAAAACGATTACAAAGAAGTGAAGCCACTACTATTTTAAAAATTCCTGTTCTACCAATCAGTTACCATGATGCACAACCTTTACTCGAGGCACTGGAAGGAGAAGTAGTGCCTGCAGACTGGCGGGGCGGACTTCCTATCACTTACCATTTTGGCCCCGGTAAAACTGTAGTTCATTTGAAGACAGAATTTAACTGGGATATCGTTCCTGCATATGATGTAGTGGGTATGCTTCGCGGAAGTGAATATCCTGATGAGTGGATCATTCGCGGTAACCACCATGATGCGTGGGTGAATGGCGCATCTGATCCGATAAGCGGGCTCGCTGCTGAATTGGAAGAAGTAAAAGCTATTGGTGAATTAATTAAAACAGGATGGAAACCAAAACGCACCATTATTTATTGTGCGTGGGATGGTGAAGAACCCGGGTTGATCGGCTCAACAGAATGGGCAGAAGACCATGCAAAAGAACTTCAGCAAAAAGGAGTGATCTATATTAATTCTGATAGCAATGGCCGTGGATTTTTGGGCGCTTCGGGCTCTCATGCATTTGAATCTTTCATGACGGATATTGCAAAAGATGTTACTGATCCTGAAACCGGGGCAACTGTATTCGACAGGACCAAAGCAGAGAGTATGATAAATGCCGGAACTGCCAAAGCAAAAAAGGAAGCAGCCAATATGGATGAACTGAAGCTGGGTGCATTAGGTTCCGGGTCTGATTATTCTTCTTTCTTACAACACCTTGGCATTCCTTCTCTTGATCTTGGTTTTGGAGGAGAAGATGGCGGCGGTGATTATCATTCCATTTACGATTCTTATGATCATTATGTTCGCTTTAATGATGGAACATTCAGGTATGGTGTGGCACTTGCGAAAACTGCAGGGCGTGCTGTTTTAAGAATGGCAAATGCCGATGTGTTGCCTTTTGATTTTACAAGTCTTTATAAAACCATTAATGGTTATGCAAGTGAACTATCATCACTTACCGACCAGATGCGTGAAACGACGGAGGCAGAAAATTTAGTGATCAGGCAAAATGCTTACCAGCTCGCAGCCGATCCGAAAGAGCCACGCAAAATTCCGGTTGCGAAAAGCGATGTGCCTTATCTAAATTTTACTCCATTGCAAAATGCGCTGCATGGTTTGGATACTGCGAGTAAAAGACTCCGCGAGAAGCTTGCTAAAAATGATATGAGTTCTTCAGCAAGAAGTAACATGGATCAGGTATTATATAAAGCAGAACAGCAATTACTTTCTGAAGCAGGTTTACCAAGAAGAGGATGGTATAAACACACGATCTATGCGCCCGGGTTTTATACAGGGTATGGAGTGAAAACATTACCGGGTATTCGTGAAGCCATCGAACAAAGAAACTGGACTGAAGCACAGCAACAGGTTTTTGTAGTTGCGCAATCTATAGAGCGGCTGGCGAACTATTTGAATGCTGCCGGGAAGTAAAATCAAAATTAAAAAGTCAAAATTCAGAAGGCCGGGATTGCTTATTTTGAATTTTGACTTTTTAATTATTTATCCTGATGTCTCAAAAACTATCTCGGAGGAATATTCAATGGTATATCACGTTTCAGCATTTCATCCCGGTTAGCCATTACCCATGCGGTATGAAAAACAAGCTGCGCTCTTTTTGACATTACATCAAAATTAATTTTATCAACCGTATCAGTCGGACGATGATAGTCAGGATGTACCCCGTTAAAATAAAAAATAATCGGAACGCCTTTCCTTGCGAAGTTGTAATGATCTGAACGATAGTAAAAACGGTTAGGATCCGTGATATCATTATATCTCCTGTCCAGTTCCATATGCATATAACGGGAATTGACATCATCAGTAATCGGCTGAAGATCGCTGCTTAATTTATCTTCCCCAATAGAATAAACATAATTCGTAGAATCGCCTTTATAGCTGGGGTCAATTCTTCCAATCATATCAATGTTCAGATCAACCGACGTTTTTTCCAGGGGAAATACGGGATGGTTGGAATAAAATTCAGAGCCCCATAATCCTTCTTCTTCACCGGATACAGTCATAAAAACCATTGTTCTTCTTGGGCGGTGACCTTCTTTTGCAGCTTTGGCAAATGTCTGTGCAAGTTCCAGTACAGCAGTTGTGCCGGAGCCGTCATCATCAGCGCCATAATAGATCTGGCCATTGCGAATACCAAGATGATCATAATGCCCAGTCACAAATACATACTCATCTTTTTTATCAGTGCCCGGTAATACACCGATCACATCTGTGCTTTCTAAAGTTTGTGTTTGTTTAGCCACATTAAACTGAACAGTTGAAGTAGCTGTTTGTTTAGCAGCGGCCTTTAATGCATCAAAACTATTTAATGAAGTATTATTTAAAATTGCCGCTGCCACTGCCGGAGAAACAGATACTGACGGGAATGATGTTGCTGCCGTTCTGTTGACATACATATTGCCTTTCAGTGCCATTGGCTGTCTTCTCGGAAAGTCTTTTGTAATTACAATCATTCCAATAGCGCCTTTTGCTCTTGCTGATGCAGCTTTTGCAAATGCAGAACCGGGACCTCTGCGAAATCCACCGCCTCCGCCACTTGTGGGTGCAGGTGCATCAGTTGCAGTTCCGTCGAGAATCATCACCCATTTATCTTTTACATCAAGACCATCATAATCGTTATGCATTGAATCAACGATACCGTATCCTGCAAAAACAATGTTATTGATCTTCCATTCGCCTGCTGTTATTCCAGCCGGGCTGAAAGCATAAGCTTCATCACTTTTAAAAGCCTGGCCATTTACTGATAAGGAACTTCCTAATAAAGTATCCTGGAAAACAGGATAAGGCAACTGGTAACCAGTGGGTGTGCCGGGCTGCAATCCGATCCTTTTAAAAAAATCTTCAATAAATGCCGCGGCTCTTTTCTGACCGGGGGTAGCGGTTTCCCTGCCCTGCATTTCTGCTCCTGCAATGATGGTGAGTTTTTCCCTGAGGTCTGCGGGTTTAATTTCGCTGGCATACCTGGCCGCGAAGTCAGTTTTTGTTTGTGCAAAAGCACTGACTGATAACAGCATCAGGCTGCCTAGAAATAATCGTTTCATTAGTGTGTTTTAATATTTAAGAACAAGCAATTTTATTAACGCGGTTGGCATGGCGCCCTCCTTCAAATTCAGTTGAAAGAAAAATTTCTATCATTTCCTGTGAAAGATGCAGTGAAACAAATCTTGCAGGAATACAGATGATATTAGCATCAGTGTGCTTTCTTGCCAGGGTTGCGATATCGTTTTGCCAGCAAATTGCAGCTCTTATGGTTTGATGTTTATTCGCTGTGATGGCAACGCCGTTAGCCGATCCGCAAAGAAGAACGCCGCAAGAATATTCTTTATTTTCTACAGCAGAAGCTACCGCATGTGCAAAGTCGGGGTAGTCAACAGAATCCGGCGACGTTGTACCGAAATCTTTAACTGTATATCCTTTTTGTTGCAACCATGTAAAAATGGCCTGTTTATATTCGAAACCGGCGTGGTCGCAACCAAGCGCTATAGGTTTGGAAAAATCGAAATGAAGACTCATGTGAGGGGAATAAAAGTGTAATGCAATTTACTGTTTAACTCCATTCTTCCTGTTCCCGCTTCTCCATTTCTTTGTAAGCCCTTTTAGAGACTATGATACTTAGCTGGTAAAGAAGAAAAAGTGGCGTAAAAACGATCATCTGGCTGATCCAGTCGGGGCTGGGAGTAATAAAAGCCGCTGCTATAAGAATTATTACGATGGCATATTTGCGTGTGCGTTTCAAAAAACCGGGTGTAATGAGCCCAATTTTAGTTAGCGCAAAAGCCAGTACAGGTAATTCAAAAGCCAGACCGCAACCTAAAATGATATTGGTCAGGTTATCGAGATAATCATTTAAAGTAGGGCGGGTAACCAGGATTTGCTGGGAGCCGATAGTAAAGCCCCCTAGAAAATTGAAAGTAAATGGCCCGAGAATAAAATATCCAAATGCAGCACCAAGAAAGAAGAAAAAAGAAACCCAGAAAATAATAAATCTCGTGTTTCTGAGCTCTTTAGGTTTTAATGCCGGTTTTACAAATCTCCAGAACTCCCAGAAGATATAAGGAAAGGCGATAATAAAACCGCCTATAAAGGCAATGGTGAAGGCGCTCAAAAACTGCCCGCCAAATGTGGTTGTTTGCATGGATATATTCACCGGCTTCATGCAAAGCGCTTCTCCTAAATGTGCCCAATGACTAAAATTACATAAGGCACTATAGCTAATGAATTTGGGATTTACCGGCCCCGCGATGATATAATCAAACACCCAATCCCTGTATATAAAAATCACCACCGCCATTACCAGGATGGCCAGGACGGAACGGATGAGGTGCCATCTTAATGATTCAAGATGATCAATAAAACTCATTTCTGCTTTTCCAGTGCCGGACCTGTTGAAGATATTTAGCGCCATTGATTTTTTGTAAACTGCGGCGAAGTTACAGGCTGCCGCGACATTTCAGGTGAAATGTATGAAAGGAATTTTTTTTAATGCAGCACCTTCATTTTTACCATATCAATACGGGTGTCGCTCACGTTTAAAATGTTGAATTCGAACCGGTCAATGATGATCCTTTCTTTAGACTTTGGGATGGCCTCGTGCTGGTTAATAATATAACCCGAAAGTGTTTCTGATTCATTTTCAGGAAAATCGAAATCAAACTTTTCATTCAGGTAATCAAGTTCGAGCCTGCCAGAGAAAATAAATTCATCTTCCGCTATCTGTTTTTCTACAAACTCTTCAGTATCATACTCATCCCTGATCTCGCCAAAGATCTCTTCCAGCACATCCTCCATGGTTACGATGCCGGATGTTCCGCCAAATTCATCCACTACCCAGGCGATGCTTTTTCTTTCCTTCGAAAATTTACTGATGAGGTCCATCGCACTCATACTTTCGGGTACGGGGGGTATCGGTAAAAGTATAGAGCGGATATCAGCAGGTTTTTTAAAAAGATCGAGTTGATGCACATAGCCCAGTACATTATCAATACTATCATCGTACACGACCAGCTTACTCAACTTGGTTTCAATAAATTGTTTTTTAATTTCTTCTATCGGTGTCTGGATATCTGCTCCTTCAATTTCTGTTCGTGGAACGAGAAACTGGCGAACCTTAACGTTCGGAAGTGATAAAGCATTCTCAAATAATTCTGCATTCAATTCCTGGTTTCCTTCTTCCTGCTCTTTGGTTTGCTGAAAGAAATACTCGAGATCAACGGTTGTATAAGCTTCATTTTTATTTTTGATGCGCACATTAAAAAGAAACTCCAGTATTCCCTGCGACAGGTTAACAAAAACAGATGCAATCGGGTAAAGCAGTTTGTAAAACACATTCATCAATGGAGCAAGCCCACTCAATAATGAATCGTTCCTCGCCCGGAAAATAGCTTTTGGCAGAAATTCACCGAGGATTAAAACAATAAAAGTAGAGACCAATGTGTCGAATACGAGTTTGATATATTGATTCTGAATACTAAAAGGGTTCCAGAGAGATTGCTTCATTAATTCGCTTAAAAGCAAGCCATAGATAACAAGGCAAATGTTCAACCCGATCAAACTGGTGCCCAAAAATTTTGCAGGCTCTCCAACAAATTTGGAGAGAATAATTCCACTGAACCTGCCTTGTTGTTTTTTTAGTTCGATATTAAGCCGGTTGGCGCTTACGAAAGCAATTTCAATCCCCGCAAAGAATCCGATTAAGATCAGGGTTACACCAATCCATATCAATGTATACAAATTGCTCATAGGGATATAATTACCAAATTGTGTAAAGAAGCATTTTAATATTCAGGTAATATAGGTTTCGTCTGCATTACTTCATCTATCTCACTCAATATTTCATTGGTAAGTAAAGGAAGCACCTCCAGGGATTTTAAATTTTCTTCGAGTTGATCTTTTTTTGTTGCACCTAAAATAGCAGTGGTAACATTAGGATTTTTGATGCACCATGCGATCGATAAATTAGCGAGGCTTACACCGAGCTTATCAGCAACTCCCTGCAAAAGACGTACACGATTTAATTTTTCATCCGTTCTTGTACGATCCTTCAACCATTCAAAACCGGAAAGTGATAAACGGCTTCCTTCAGGAATGCCATTATTATACTTACCAGTAAGCAAACCACTTGCAAGCGGGCTCCATATGGTTGTGCCGAGACCCGGGTTTTTAAATATTTGCAAGTATTCACTTTCAAGTTTATGACGATTGAAAAGATTGTACTCAGGTTGTTCCATTGCGGGACCGATCAGTTTATATTTTTCCGCGTACATGTGCGCCTCCATGATCTCCTGTGCACTCCACTCACTTGTACCCCAGTATAAAATTTTTCCTTGTTGAATAAGCAGGTTCATCGTCCACACAACTTCTTCTATGGGCACATTTTTATCGGGACGGTGACAAAAGAAAAGATCGATATAGTCCATTTGTAAACGCAGCAAAGCTTCGTTACAAGCTTCAACCAAATGTTTACGGCTAAGACCAGACTGGTTGGGTTTATTTTCTTTACCTCTCCATCCGAAAAATACTTTTGAAGAAACCACGTAAGAGGTACGGTCCCAGCCTTTACTTTTGAAAACACGTCCCATCATTTTTTCGCTTTCGCCTAATGCATACACTTCAGCATTATCGAAAAAGTTGATCCCGTTATCATACGCAAGGCCCATTAATGCGTCTGCGCTGTTGTCTTCAATTTGTTTGTGAAATGTGACCCAGCTGCCGAAGCTTAAAACACTTAGCTGCAAACCGGTCTTACCCATTCTTCTGTATTCCATAGCGTAAAATTAAACAAATAGTTGGCAGTTGATGGTTGGCAGGTGAAACTCGGTTAGTCAGCTAAGGCACCGTACTGTCGGCCATCAAGGCGGTACTGTTGAAGGCTTTAAAGAATGTCATATTTTTTAGGTCCTGGTTCGCCCTGAACCCGATGGCATTAATTGTTATATCCGGTCGTATAACTTTCACCTGCTTGTCTGTATAAAACATTTGTGAAGCCTGGTCCCAGTATAATTCGTTCGTTTTCAAAGTATCACCATGCACATTAAAAACGAGGACACTATCACGAAGAAACACTTTGCTGCTATTTTCAAGATAACGTCCATATTTAGCAAACAACCTGCTTTCGATTTTATTACTGGAATCAAAGAATTCAACCCGTAATGATTTAGGGAATTCAATTTTTACCGTATCGGTTGGGTAACGCAACATCAGGGGTGAATATAATTTTGCTCTCAATTTTCCATCCTGGCTCATTATACTTTGAATATTTACCGCCTCTTCTACATTTGTTGTTTTCACTCCCAGGTCCCTTACCTGGCGGATATCATTTTCACAACCGTAAATAAAAAAGCAGCCCGCAAACAGGGCTGCTGTAATAAATTTTATGTTGAGGTGACTAATCATATTTATGTTTTCTGAACCATATATCGCTTAAAGAAAGGCCCAGCGAAAACTTAAAGAAGCTTTCGGTTACATTGTTTACGCCTGTTCCTCTTTTACCAATTTCAAAGGAAGTATTCACAAGGGAAAACTGGTAATCGTAAGCCCGCCATTTTCTTATAGGGAAACCGAAACCAAAAGTACCCGCATAAGTTTTTAAACCTTTAGTATCTGCATTGATATAATCTTTGCCCGAATAAAATCCTGCACGGTAGGTTACACGGCTCCAGAATCTCCTGGTATCAGTTGCATCAGGAATGTAAGAACCACCAATATGAAAAATAAAACTATTGTTTACATTATCAGTGCGGTTAAAGAAGCGGTAGTCTGAAGACCAGTTCTGCATCGTAATATCAGCACCCAGCATCCACCGGTCGAAGCTGCCTCTTTCGTCTGAGTAAGCTTTTTGAAGCATAACTCCGGCAGAAAATTTACGGGGATAAATGATGTTGCCTTTAATATTATTCACCGATTTTACTGAATCAAGCTTTTGTGTTCCGCCATTTGCATCATATACAAAAGTTTCTGCCAGGGAATCCATCGAGGCATGCAGGGTTTGTTTTAAAGCACCGGTTGCCCCAAGACGTAAAAAATAAATTTCTTTAGAACCTTTTATTTTTCCGGCTGCAGTTGCAAGTTTGGCCTCATACATCAAACCGCCTTCAAGAAATAAGCCTTTGAATGAAGTAGTGGTGCCTTGTAATCCGCTACGGTAAGCAACGGTGTCGTTTAAAAGAATAGTTCTTGTGTTGGCTTCTTTCCTTCCAAAATTAAAACCTCCATTCACACCGACAGCGAAGCTGTGCCAGCGCTTACCGAATCCAAGAAAAAACTGGTTAAGTCCGCCGTTTCCTTCATAAACCGTAGTAAAACTATCTATACCATTTAATCTTCCTCTTTGTGACACGTTGTAATTTATACGGGTAACCGGCCTTAAGCCAATCGCCATTCCAATTCCTTTTAACTGGTTGATCGGAACAGCCAATGTAAGGTATGAAGGTGTAAAATTGGTTGATGAATAAGCCCCCGCAGGTTTTGTACTTTTTAAACTTCTTGAATCAACGCTGAGACCAAAATCGTAAGTAACGAAACGGTTATAGCTATATGATGCAGGGTTTGTTGTATTAATGGATTGACCATCCAGGAAACTGGTGCTAACCCCGCCCATTGCACGGGTGGAGATAGGTTGATACGGATACACATCACCCAGGCCATACCTTGAAAATGGTGAGTTCTCCTGGCTCATAGCATAAGCGGAAATTATGCAGCACAAAAATAAAAGACCGATTCTACCTGTTATTATACTCGCTGATCGCATATAAGCCTTTGAAAATTAGATTAGGGTGTGCAAATATCTGGTTTTTGACATGAGGGACAAAAAAGCCCATATCACCCCCGGTTAAAAGCACGTTAAACTTGCTGTATCTCTCCCTGTATTCATCAATTATTCCGTCTATTTCTTTACTCATTCCCAGAATTACCCCGCTTAATAAATTGGTGCGTGTATCATAACCTATTAAAGGGAAGTTCCAGTCTGGTTTAACCAGGGGAAGTTTCGCTGTGAACTGGTTCATAGATTTCAGCCGCATCTCAAGCCCCGGAGAAATACTTCCTCCTAAAAATTCATGGAACCTGTTTAAAAAGTTATAAGTGACGCAAGAGCCGAGACCAATAACCAAACTATGCTCATCAGGAAACAAAACGGTTGCGGCTACTACCAGTGCAAGACGATCCGCACCAATGGTCTCTGGTTTTCCTACAGGAGTTGTAACCGGGTACCGGCTGTTGTGATCCAGTTTATGAAAAGAAGAATTTGTAGCTAAAATATTTTCAATTGCAGGATCATGATCGATAACAGAAGATAAAATCGTTTTTTGAGGCTGGTGTTTTTGAATAGCGGCCGTTATTTCATTTACATCACCCTGTTCTAAAACTTCGACGGTTAAAAGATTATCATCTTCAAACAAAGCATATTTGAGCCGGGTATTTCCAAAATCGAAGCAAAGTGTTTTAGACATGAGAGGTAAGCAGTTAAAATTCAAAATTAAAGCCTTTCAGCTCTTTAAAGTGGCCGTTTAGTTTTATTCTGTCAGCCATATTTTTCATTCCTGTCATTAAAGGGATTACTTTATTAACGTGACGCTTAATGTATTCCAGGCGATGGTCTTCTCTCAAAAGGCCAAGCAATTCATATTCCTGTTCAAGAGAAAAACCTACATGGTGTGCAAGATCATAACTGGTTAATTCAGTCAATGGTTTTTTAAAATCTTTGTTTACTTCCAGCAATTGGTGAAGGGCTTTTATTTTTACGAGAAGATTATTCAGCATTCGCTGGTGCTTATGCTGATCATTAGCAGGGTAATCTACAATGGCACCGTAATAAAGTTTATCCGGCACGTCTTTAATTATTTCAAGCACCCTGAATATGTTTGTGCCATAAGTTGTGATATCCATTTTACCATCATCATATTGTTTTACTATTGTAGTTATTTCCACAAGTGTTCCAATATCCTGCACCTGCCCGTTAATCACTACGGGAATTCCAAAAGGTTTTTTGCCAGCGAAACATTCTTTCACCAGCTGTATATATCGTGGTTCGAATATATGCAGGTTAACCTGCTCGCCGGGATAAGCGACAAGACTTAATGGAAATATGGGAATGAAGTTGATCATGCAGGATAATGGTTATTTATTTTTCCCGGCTGCACGCCATTTTTTTTTCAGCAGCCTGTACTTATTATAGGTGTAATAAGAATTTGCAAGTGCAATATTTAAACCGGTTCTTCCATCCATCCAACCGGCTAAAAAAATATAATTTTTTATAAAACTAAATAAGGGGGATAAAAACAATTTCAAAAAGCCCGCTTTTTTGCCGGCCGCAAAATATTTGTCGGCCATCATCCCGGCATATCGTTCTTGTTTTAATCTGAATGATGCAATGTCTGGTGTTGTATAATGATGAATGAATCCTTTCAGTTTTATTGCTGTTACCGGGATGGAAGAAACCAGTTGCTCATGCACGGGTGCATCATTCCAGTGGGTGATTTGTTTATTGAACAACCTTGTTACTTTATCATTTTTCCATTCTCCAAAGCGAACTGGTTTGCTGCCGACATAATTCAGAATTTTTATCTCATAATTTTTTTTTGAATCAGAAAAATCAATTTTTTTTATTTGATTGATCAATTGAACGTCGGGCACTTCATCAGAATCAAGACTAAGTATCCAGTCATATTTTGCTGAACGGTTACCCAGGTTTTTATTCCGGCCATATCCTTCCCATGAGGTGGAAATTATCGTGGGCTGGTATACCTGTGAAAGCAATAAGGTGGCATCGGTGCTTCCGCTATCTACCAAAATAATATCATCAGTTAATTGCTTTGCCGACTGAAGCACTTTTTCTATAGTGCGTGCAGCATTATTAGTAATGATCACAACTGAAACAGGAGCTTTCATGAGGGTTGCAAAATAAAGTTTTTCAAATCAATAAACCGGTTATTTGTTTAGGTTTGTACTATGCAGGGAAAGCACGTAAGCAGCATCAATAAAAAGGATCATAAGGCACTGGCGAGGACCATTAGCCTGGTAGAAAATAAAGCGGCTGGTTATTATGAATTGTTGCAACAACTTCCTTCGTCACATACAAAAGTCATTGGCATTACCGGGCCTCCCGGTGCGGGAAAAAGTACGCTGACGGATGCACTGATCACTGAAATGGTGGCCGGAGAAAAAACCGTTGCAGTTGTCTGCGTGGATCCTTCTTCGCCATTTAATTTTGGGGCGTTACTTGGCGACCGCATCCGCATGAGTAATTGGTACCAGCACCCGGATGTTTATATTCGTTCACTCGCAACCCGCGGAAGTCTTGGCGGGCTTCATCCCCATATTTTAGAAATAACCGATGTAATAAAGGCTGCTGCTTTTGATTATCTTATCATTGAAACTGTAGGTGTTGGCCAGAGCGAGGTGGAAGTCGCAGGTCTTGCGGATGTTACTGTTGTTGTACTGGTGCCGGAATCAGGAGATGATATTCAAACAATGAAAGCGGGCCTAATGGAAGTAGCTGATATTTTTGTAGTGAATAAAGCTGACAGGCCCGGCGCTGATCTTTTTGTTAAGAATTTAAAGACAATGCTTGCGCCTGCTTTTAATCAACACCATCAACAGGAACTGGTTATTATAAAAGCGGTTGCCACAGAAAAAGAAGGGAGTAAAGAATTACTGCAGGCAATAAATAATATTGCAGCAGAAGATAAAATTAAAGAAAGGAAGTATTGGCTGATGGCAGACAAAGCATATCATCTTATCAGCCAGTACAGAATGAAACACATTGAACGGCAGCAATTATTCGATGAATTAAAATCTGCTGGTTCTGATAACCTGTACACTTTTATTTCGAAATATATTCAGCAGTAAAAAAAATCGCTTCAACAAGTTCATGAATCCTTCTGTACAATTATATAGCGTTTATTACAAGCCATTTCCAATATATCCAAAGGCTGCTTATGTAACATGCATACAAGCGGGAAAAGGGACAGCAAAAATTAAAATGGATATACCCGGTGATGATACTGGTGATAATATTTCTTCGATGAATGATTTATACAGCGAGTTAACTGCAGCTTACTGGATCATTAAAAACGCAGCAAGAAATACAGATGCATTCGGGCTCTGTCATTACCGGAGGTATTTAATTCAAACACGTCATAAATTATTATTTAAAAAACGCAGTAAGTTTCCCTTCAGAACAAAACAGGAACAACTGGATAAATTGTTAACGCCAGCATTATATAAGGCATACCAGCAACTGTTAAGTACGCATGACGTAATTGTGCAGAGGCCCACATGGGCACGAAAAGAAAAAGGAATAATTAATAACATCAGGGATGCCTATACTGCAGACCACATAAAAGAGGATTATGATATTACCATGCAGGTCGTCAGCGAAAAATATCCCGAGTACATTTCTTCAATTGAACAACTTGATCAGCAGGTTAAAATGTTTTATAACAATGTAATGATAGCCAGGTGGCAGGTTTGGGATGGTTATTTATCATGGTTGTTTGATATTTTGTTCGAAGTGCAGAAAAGAATAGAATTACCAAAACAGGGTTATCAAACAAGAGTATTTGGTTTTCTTGCTGAACGATTACACAATCTTTATGTTTTACATAACAAACTCAACGCGGCTTATTTAACGCTTGGGCTTTTTGAAGATCAGCTATGAAATAGTAATTTGTTTTATGGCCGGCTAATAAATGAAGAAGGCAAATGAATATATTATACATAACATTTGGTGACAGGGTTGATGTGCATACACAAGCGATATTTTCTATTTGCTCATTTCTCCGTCAGAAAGAACATATTGAAACCATTACTGTCTTCACTGATGTGCCGTCTTTCTATAATCACGTAAAAGACCGGGTTAACCTGGTGTATATTAATCCTGAACAACTGGAAGACTGGAAAGGACCGCACCATTTTTTCTGGCGGATAAAAATCAAGGCTATTCAGCAATTCGCTAAAGAGTTTGCGGGAAAACCGGTAATGTACCTGGACACCGACACATTTTTATACGGGAGCATACAAGTTTTATCAACGGAATTAAATCAGGGTAAAGCCATGATGCACCTGGATGAAGGAGATATCGCAAAAGGAAAGGCCAAAACAGAAAAAAATATGTGGCGCGGGCTGGCTGATAAAAATTTCGCCGGTATTAATTTTACTAAACCTTTTCATATGTGGAATGCAGGTTTGGTGGCTTCCCCCAACACGAAGAATGGAGAAGAGTTTTTACTGGCGTTGAAATTATGTGATGAGTTGTGCGAGACAAATATGCGCAGGAGATTGATTGAACAGTTTGCATTATCTGTGTCGCTTCATCAGACTTATGGCTTAAAGTCCGCTGATAATTACATCGCTCACTACTGGGGAAATAAAGAAGAATGGAATAAAGCGATCGAAGAATTTTTGCTCACGGGCTTTTTAAAGAATCTTACAGTTGAAGAACTTGCAGAAGCATTCAGGTATTTTAATACGCACGCCATTCCCATCATTAAAAAACAAAAAAATACAAAGGCAAGGCTTGATAGGATTGTTTCATCATTCTTTCCTCCAAAGGAAATCAGGTACCTGGAATAACTGGTAAAAAGTAAAAACTATTCCATATTTCTTTTTTCATTTTTCCACCATCTGTACCCGATAAAGCCGCCAATGGCAAGTGGCGTAAACATTAAGTAGAGGATACCAGCGTTCAATCCTTTTGCGGGGCCTTCACCCAGCTGCTGAGCGGTTTTAGTACAGATTGAACATTGGCTGTAACAAAAACTGTTTCCAAAAAACAAAAAGACCGCAAATAAAAGCGCCAGCTTTTTCATCGAACAAAATTAGTCAGTTTAAGATATCCGGAATGTGAAAAATCTTTTGCATTCTTTTTCATATCAATTAATTCAAGAAGCTGGTAATCAAAACAATATTTAAGGAAGCGATGGTCTTTCCCAATCTTTGTAAAAACGATTGTTTATCTTAATATCTTAAATTTTCATTTATGTCAGCCAACAGGCGCAATTTTATCCGGCAGGTCGGAGCATTAAGTTTTGCTTTTGGCATAAACAGCCTCTTTGCAAAAGCACACGCGGAAAGTTTTCGCAGGTTAAACCAGTCTAATTCCGGAAGATCTGCAGAAGAGATTGCAGCAGACGAGGATTTCTGGTTTTATATTCAACAGGCATATACTGTTAACCCTGCTATCATCAATTTAAATAATGGTGGTGTAAGTCCTTCTCCTAAAGTGGTGCAGGAGGCGGTGGACACTTTTAATAAACTGTCTAACCAGGCGCCTTCTTATTATATGTGGCGGATTCTTGACCAGGGCCGCGAACCGCTGCGGGAAAAATTAGCTGAGCTCGCTGGTTGCGATAAAGAAGAGATTGCGATCAACCGCAATTCAACTGAAGCATTAAATACGGTTATTTATGGCCTGCCTTTGCAAAAAGGAGACGAAGTGATTGGTACAAAGCAGGATTATCCAAATATGATACAGGCATGGAAACAGCGGGCCTTAAGAGATGGCATCGTTTATAAACAGATCAGTTTTGATTTTCCGGTTGAAGATGATCGTGCAATTGTTTCTGCATTTGAAAATGCTATTACACCCGCTACAAAAATTCTGCACATTACACATGTTGTTAACTGGCTCGGTCAAATTCTTCCAGTACGCAAGATCAGCGATATGGCACATGCAAAAGGAATAGAAGTTTTGGTTGATGGCACTCACAGTTTTGGATTACTGGACTTTAATATTCCCGATCTGCATTGTGATTATTTCGGAACATCGCTGCATAAATTTTTAAGTGCCCCTATAGGCAGCGGAATGCTTTGGATAAAAAAAGATAAAATAGAAAAACTATGGCCCTTGCTCTGTAACGACAAACCGCATAGCGACGATATTAGAAAGTTTGAAACGCTCGGAACAAGAAGTTTCCCGATAGAACAAGGCATTGGAGAAGCAATTAATTTTCATAATGCAATAGGAAGAAAGCGAAAAGAAGAAAGAATCAGGTACCTGAAAAATTACTGGGCAGAAAAAGTAAAAGACATTCCTAAGATCAAACTTCACACTTCTTTGAAGAAAGAGTATTCCTGTGCTATCTGCGGAGTAAGTGTAGACGGAATGACACCCGGAATTTTAGGCGAAGAATTATTCAATAAATATAAAGTGCATACAACCAGCATCGTTTGGGAAAACATCAGTTGTGTGCGGGTAACGCCTCACGTATACACAAGATTGCAGGATCTTGATAAGCTGGTAGCAGGACTTATAGAAATAGCAGGAAGAAAATCCTGATTTTTTACTACTAACGTTCGACGTGTTGATCCAAAGCTTTGTCATGACTTTTGGCAAAACCAAAATCATGAAAAACCTGTTATTTATTTTGTTCATTTTCCTGGCAGTTTCAGCCTGTAAAAAAAGTGCAGGCCCTACTTCAAAAACCTTAAAAGATCTGCTCCCGGGAAAATGGAACTGGGACAGTGCTTTAACAACTACCGACAAGAGTGGAAGTATTAATATTATTAAAGGTGACGTTCAACCCGGAGCCTACTGGCAATTCGATTTAAACGGAACTGTTCTGTATACTGCCGTAAGTACGCAATTGGAAAAGGATACTATAAGATTTTATTTTTCTAAGTAAAAATCTCAATAAAAAAGCGGAATAATTCTTCCGCTTTTTTTAATCGAATTGGGGGTTAAAGTTTCTTTACGCAGTAGCTACATCTGTTGCAGTCTTACCAACCATTGCGCATACCCAGCCCGTAACAGCGCCTGCAATAGCACCTATTACCGCCATTGTTGCAACATCTACTGACAAACCCTTCAGTGTGGCAATATTAGTTGTAGCATACAACATCAGATCAAAAGAAAGTCCCGTTAAGAGGAATACAATAAATCCTCTTTTCAGGCCGCCTTGCATAGAAGCTGCATTTGATTTATTGATCACGTAAGAAAGGAGACATCCCATTGCAAGGTTACCGGCGGCGAGTGCCCACCAAACAAAACCACTCATATCGCGGTCAACATTGGTTGCAGTACCAGCGTTTTGCTTCATGAAATCCTGCAGCATAACACCATAAAAGAGGTAGCCTAAAAAGAAGAAAACAATACCGCCGACAAGTGCGCCGGTGAGGAATTTTTTTGTACTCATAAAAGCATAAGTTTTAAATGAATAATATGGCAAACCATAACAAAATAGTCTTCAACTGGCCTTTTTGCAATAGCTACGATAAAAATGTGCAAACTTTCTTACGATTTTCAGTTGAGTTCACCCAGTAAATCACTGTAATTTTTATCATTATCCCTGTAATTAATGAACTTGCTAACCACTTTTCGTTGTTTATATACAAATACAGTGTTTTTTGCCAGGGGGTTAATTTTGTAATTAACCGCGGTTTCAGCGTCATCAGGTGAAGGCACAAATACAATGGCCGCATCGGATATCCTCATATGATTTGCCCATGCAGTTAATTCGTTTCTTATTTCATTTAATGGCCTGTGTAAAGGGTTCATAAAAACGATAAAGGCCCTTAACTTTTTTAAGCCCTTCTGCCCAATGCTTTTATCAAGCTTCTTAGCCAATTTTAGCATGCCGTTTATGTCCGCATCGTTCCACCAAACCATAATGCCTTGCCCGGATCCGTATTTACACATAGGACACGCATGATCGCCTTTGTCTGCTCCTGATACATGCATTGGACCAAAAGCTGGACAATTGCTGCCAATATTCAAACCCGAAGAAATTTTCGCTGAAGGAGCAAATGGATAACCCGGTATTTTTTTTCCTAAGTAAATATTTCGTTCACCCTTAAACATTGCGCCGGCCTTCTGCAAACTGATGATACCATTTCCACCACGCTGTTCCAGTTTTTTCTTTTCATCGTTAGAGAGAATTGCATCATCACTAAATAAAAATTCATCGATATAATATTCATTTAATCCTGGTTCTTTTACTGTTATATGGATGTGTGCAGGATTCTTTCCTCCCGGGTACGGCGCTGGTTTTAATGTAAAGAATTTGTATTCACCTTTTTCATTTGTACGAAGCCATCCTCTTATATATCCGTGTCTTTTGCCCCATCCTTTTTCATTTCCTTTCGCCGTATAATGACCCGTTTGGTCTGTATGATAGATGTAAAGCACAACATCAGCGGCCGGAGTTTTTCCGTCTGACTTATAAACTATGCCGCTAACTGCGATCCTGGGGCCTGCTTCATTCCAGTCTGGCATCCATAATAAATTGCTTAGTTTATTAAAAGGGGTAGCACTTTCATAGATGGCTTCGCAGCCTTCGCATGGCCCGCCCACTTTTGTCCGTGTGATTTGTGAACAGGATGGTAATATGATGCTTACCTGGATAAGCACGGCAAAAATTAAATGTTTCATATTTAGATTATTTAATGAATGAATCCATTCTTCATTCAAAAGAAAACATTACCAGCATTTTTTAGAAAACGATTACATATGTTGACTAAAACACTTGATGAATGATGTAATTGAAGCAACAAACACGATGGCTGCATTTCGTCAAGGAATATGAACGATGGGTGTAAGAGAATTTACAGATGGGAATGCTTAAATTTATTTTGAGTATGCAACCGGTAGCAGCTATAAAAAAATATAAACTTCATCACCTTTTATTCTGGCTGGCTTTTTTTTGCGGCTGGTACTACCTGCGTTTCCAGGATTATTCTTCGCATGCCCTGGCATTTAAGATCACAGTTGTTAAAGTGTTGGACCTCGCATTGCTGGTATACTTTACCAATCTTATTCTCATACCAAAACTACTATACCGGAAACAGTACTTCTTCTTTTCTATCGTTTATATAGCCTTAATATTTTTTTCAACTGCATGGAAGATATCAATACTGGGATCGCTGATGCACATGCAAACGTTTTCTATCCTTTCTAACTTTAAGTTGAGATTGTACGATAATATTATTCCGCATTTTTTATTAGTGAGCACGGGCGTTGCTATAAAACTGGTTTCAGATTATGTAAGAGGAGAGCAGCGGATGGCAGAAATATCAAAAGAGCGGCTTGCCGCAGAACTTAACTTTTTAAAATCCCAGGTGAACCCGCACTTTTTATTCAACTCATTAAATGCAGTTTATTTTTTGATTGATAAATCGAATAAAGAAGCAAGGGACGCATTACATCAATTTTCTGAAATGTTGCGTTACCAGCTGTATGAATGCGGGGATGGAAAAATTGCAATCGAAAAAGAATTAAAGTACCTGCAGGATTATGTTGATTTACAGAAGTTAAGAAAAGATGATAATTATAGTGTGCGGTTCAATAGTGCAGAAAATATGGGAACGTTTTCCATTGAGCCACTGCTGCTAATTCCATTTGTCGAAAATTCATTCAAACATCTTTCAAATAATTACAAGGGCTGGAAAAATGAAATTCTGATTAATGCCGCACAATTAAATGGCGAATTCATTTTTAGTGTTTCAAATACAGTTGATTATCACAACCTGGACAAAGATACATTTGGAGGTATAGGTCTCCGTAATGTTAAACGAAGACTGGAGTTGTTATATCCCGGGAAGCACGAACTTAATATTACAGAAGCAGAGGGTTGGTTTAATGTTAACTTCAAATTGAAAATTGACGAAAATACGGGTGTATGAAAATCAACTCTATTATAATTGATGATGAACCTTTAGCGAGAAAAGGCCTTAAGGAATATATAGCTGATGTTGATTTTTTGAATTTCTGCGGTGAATTTGATAACCCGTTAAAAGCAAGTGGTTTTATTTCCAAAGAACAGCCCGATCTTATATTTCTCGACATACAAATGCCAAAGATGTCGGGGATTGATTTTTTAAAAACTTTAAGTCATCCTCCAAAAATAATCTTCACCACGGCTTATCCTCAATATGCTGTTGATAGTTATGAACTCGATGTGCTGGATTATTTAGTAAAACCTATTTCTTTTGATCGTTTCTTCAAAGCAGTGATGAAGGCGAAAGAAAGGATGGGGTCTGATATGAATCAAAAAGAATTACAACAGGTAGCCAATGATCATGTTTTTATTAAAACAGACGGAAAGTTTGTAAAGATATTTTTCAAGGATATCCTATTTATTGAAGCGTTGCAAAACTATGTCTGCATTCATACTACAGAAAAAAAACACATTGCTTATCTCACTTTTAAAAATATAGAAGAACGCCTCCCCTCTGATCTGTTTATAAAGGTTCATAAATCTTATATGGTTTCAATCAATAAAATAACCAGCATTGAGGGGAATGAAATAATTGCCGGCGCTCATCGCATTCCTGTGAGCAGGAATTTAAAAGAAGATGTTGTAGAGAAGTTATTGAAAGGGAAAATTATTAATCGATAGAACAAAAAATAACCGCAGAGGCGCCAAGGCAGAAAGAATAAACTCTGCGGCTAGCGCCCCGGCGGTAAAAGAATTCCTATCCTGCAGCTTCAGTCTTCATAGACCTCGACTGTTTCTTTCTTTCTTCTTCGTCTAATACGACTTTACGTAAACGAATATTTTTAGGAGTTACTTCAATACACTCATCCTGCTGAATATATTCCATACACTCTTCAAGGTTCATCTGGATCTTCGGCGTGATACGAACTGAATCATCACTTCCGCTTGCACGGTGATTGGTTAATTTTTTTCCTTCAGTAGCATTTACGATCAGGTCACCTGGCTTAATATGCTCGGCGATAATTTGTCCTGCGTAAACTTCTTCACCCGGATCAACAAAGAACGAACCCCTGTCCTGTAATTTATCTATAGAATATGCGGTTGTGGTAGCCTGGTTCTTAGACATCAACACACCATTATTTCTTCCGGGGATTGGTCCCTTCCATGGTTTGTAAGCTAAAAAGTTATGTGCCATTACCGCTTCGCCTGCAGTGTTCGTAAGCATGTTGGAGCGAAGTCCTATCAATCCACGAGAAGGAATTTCGAATTCAAGATGCTGCATTTCTCCTTTGGTTTCCATTACATGCATTTCACCTTTACGTTGTGTAACAAGATCAATTACTTTACCGCTGAATTCACTTGGAACATCAACCACGAGATTTTCGTAAGGCTCACATTTTTTTCCGTCAATATGTTTTACTAAAACCTGGGGCTGACCAACAGTAAGTTCATAACCTTCCCGGCGCATCGTTTCAACCAAAATTCCTAAATGCAGAATACCACGACCAAAAACTAAAAAGCTATCGGCGCTGTCTGTATCTTCTACACGAAGGGCCAGGTTTTTTTCTGTTTCTTTCATCAGCCTGTCGCGAAGGTGACGGCTCGTTACAAACTTTCCATCTCTTCCAAAGAAGGGAGAGTTGTTAATGCTGAAGAGCATGCTCATCGTAGGTTCATCTACGCTGATAACCGGTAAGGCTTCAGGATTTTCAATATCGGCGATCGTATCACCAATATTAAAATCTTCCAATCCAACCACGGCACAAAGATCTCCCGCAATTACTTCGGTCACTTTCTTTTTGCCCATTCCTTCAAACACGTATAATTCTTTTACACGTAATTTTTTAATGGTACCATCAGCCTGCATTAAAGCGATCTGCTGGTTTTCTTTTATGGTTCCGCGGGCAACTTTACCAATACCAATACGGCCAAGAAAAGAAGAATAATCCAGGGAAGTGATCTGCATTTGCAGCGGGCCCTGGTTTGTTTTTGGAGGTGGTACATATTTAATGATACCATCCATTAACGGGGTAATATCTTCCGACTGGGTTAATGAATCATTGAACCAGCCATTTTTTCCGCTTCCATAAAATGTAGGGAAATTCAACTGTTCCTCAGTTGCATCCAGATTAAAGAACAATTCAAAAACAGCGTCATGAACTTCATCAGGACGACAGTTTGGTTTATCAACCTTATTAATCACCACAATCGGCCGTAAATGAAGATGTAAAGCTTTCTGAAGTACAAAACGTGTTTGAGGCATAGGTCCTTCAAAAGCATCCACTAATAAGAGAACGCCATCGGCCATTTTCAAAACCCTCTCCACTTCACCGCCAAAGTCAGAGTGACCCGGGGTATCTATCACATTAATTTTTACCCCCTTATATACTACAGCGGCATTTTTTGAAAAAATAGTAATACCGCGTTCCCTTTCAAGGTCGTTACTGTCCATGATCAGGTCACCTGTATCCTGGTTATCCCTGAATACTTTGGTCATCTGTAATATTCTGTCTACTAGTGTTGTTTTGCCATGGTCTACGTGAGCGATGATGGCTATATTCCTGATTTCCATAATAAATTTTGTATGATAAGCGAATAAAGCCTGTAAACAATGTATGTAAACGTTAATTACTCAGCCTAAAATGGTCGGCGAAGGTACTGAAATCAGCCCGCGTGAGGAAGGATAAAGAGAATATTCACGATTTTATAATAAAAAAGTATCCGGGCGGGGGTAAGAACTGACTCGTAAATCGTCATCGTCAATGGGAGAAGCGGAACGAAACGCCAAGACATTCACGTTTGATGATTCACGAGTCACGTTTCCCTCTTCCTTTCCCCGTTTATTGTTAATTTCCCCTCTCTAAACGATTGTATTATGCTCAGATCAAGGATCGCCGGTATTGGCATGTACGTACCTGGAAATGTTGTTACGAATAATGATCTGAAAAAATACATGGACACGACTGATGAATGGATCCAGGAGCGAACGGGTATTAAGGAACGGCGATATGCCCATCGCACAGAAGAAACTACCACAACGATGGCCGTTGAGGCTGCTAAAGTGGCCATCGAAAGAGCCGGAATAACCGCCACAGATGTTGATTTTATTGTATTTGCTACGCTTTCACCTGATTATTATTTTCCCGGATGCGGTGTTTTGTTACAACGGGCTATGAAGATGAAAGAAATTGGCGCGCTCGATGTAAGAAATCAGTGCAGCGGTTTTATTTATGCTTTAAGTGTAGCTGACCAGTTTATCAGAACGGGGACTTACAAAAATATACTGGTGGCAGGAAGTGAAAAACATTCTTTCGGAATTGATTTTAGTACGAGAGGAAGAAATGTTTCAGTGATTTTTGGTGATGGCGCAGGCGCAGTTGTTTTACAGCCGACTGAATCAAATGATCAGGGCATTCTTAGCACACATTTACATAGTGATGGCGCAAGCGCAGAAATACTCGCAATGTATAATCCCGGAACCCATGCGAATCATTGGATGGAACAATCTCTTGCAGATTTTGATGATGCCGAAATTGGCGAAATGTTTATGAGTCATAAAATGCTGGATGGTGCGCAGATATTTCCTTTTATGGATGGGCCTTCAGTCTTCAAAAAAGCGGTTGTAAAATTTCCTGAAGTAATCATGGAGGCATTAAATCAAAATGGATATAAACCTTCCGATCTTAAAATGATGATACCACACCAGGCAAACTTGCGGATCAGTCAATTTGTTCAGCAAAAACTGGGACTCTCTGACGACCAGGTATATAATAATATTCAGCGGTATGGAAATACTACTGCGGCCTCAGTTCCAATCGCGTTATGTGAGGCATGGCAGGAAGGAAAAGTTAAAGATGGAGACCTGGTTTGCCTGGCAGCCTTTGGAAGTGGTTTTACCTGGGCCAGCGCTTTGTTAAAGTGGTAGGTATTAAAGTGAATTACACGAATTTGCAGTGTATTATCGATGCGATTATCGAAACATGTTTTCTATAATTTCGCTGATTCGTTTTAATTCCTGTAATAAGTTTTGGAAAGGTTATTGATAACGTAGTAAAAATCTTGTATGAAAAAGTTTGGGATATTTTTTATTTTTTGTTTGATGTCTTGCGCTGCATTATGGGCCCAGGACTACACAGTATATTTTAACAATAAGGCCCTGGAAGAAAGTGCAAATAAAATGGTATCGGTTAAATACGATGAGGGTCGGGGGTTAATAAAAATTGAATATAAAGGAACGGATGATGGTAAATGGAACAGGAATATTACTTTATATGATGAGCAGGATAATGTGATTTCAAAAAAAGTATTTAGCCCCGGAATCAATAAAATTATTTTCAGCATTCACTCTCTAAAAGAAGATTATGGCCGCAAAGCGATATCGGTATATAGTCTTAGTACTCCTAAAGATCCTGCACTAGCTGCGAGCGTTAAAGTAAAGCGTGAGCTACTTTGTAAAATTGACTGGCAATAAGAATGAGCAGGAAAATCTTCTATCTTATTAACCCAATCTCAGGAAATATAAAAAAGGATGCTTTTTTAGATGACCTGAAAAAAAAGACGCTTGCACAACAGGCATCTTATGAAATAATTCCAACGAACGCAAAAGGAGATTACCAGTTTCTTCGTCCCAGGATTGACAATGAAAAAATTACTGATATAGTTATCGTTGGCGGTGACGGAACCGCTAACCAGGTGATCAGCGAACTAAGAGATGCGCCTGTAAATTTTGGAATTATTCCTATGGGTAGCGGAAACGGCCTCGCCTATGCGGCAGGAATTCCGAAAAAATTTAACAAGGCTGTCGATACTCTTTTCACCGGTGCTGCCAGGCTCACAGACGCATTTTATATTAATAAAAGTTTTTCGTGCATGTTAAGCGGGCTAGGTTTCGACGCTTATGTTGCTCACAACTTTGCCAATAAAGCAGGGAGGGGGTTAATCAACTACACACAACAGAGCCTGCTACATTATTTTAAGGCGCATCCTTACCAGTTTGAAATTTTGCTCGAAGATTTTTCTTTTTATACGGAAGCATTTTTCATTAGCATTGCCAATAGCAACCAGTTTGGAAACAATTTTAAAATTGCCCCATCTGCAAGTTTGAATGATGGCTTGCTGGATATTGTAATTGTGCAGAAAATGAATAAAGCCAGGCTTCCTTTCGCACTGCTAAAGCAGATTAGAGGGAATAATAAATTACAAAAGATCGTTGAAGAGATGTCCAATAATAATGTGGTGTATTTTCAAACACCACATCTGAAAATAAGAAACCTGAAACTTGCGCCTCTACATGTAGATGGGGAACCCCAGGAAACAGAAAAAGAATTTTCTGTAACGGTTATCAAAAATTGTTTCCGGTTAATACAACCGGCCTGATCAACCGCATTACCTGGTCGAAACTTGCCCGGTTTAATGAATCTTGTAAAGCCCCATGAATATCCCTTTTTTCTCCGGCGGTTAAATGAAAACTCATCGAGGCAGGTGCATCCTGTTTTAAAGGAATGTATTGAAAAAGTATATGTTCGAAACGATCGCCTAATGTTTTCGCAAAATAATCCAGCTGATCATGCTGGTAATAATCTTGTAAACGATAAAGATTATTCTGCAATAAAAAGAACGGTTTAGTAAATGATCCTATAAGATCAGAAGTGGGTCCTTCTTTTTCCCAGTCATTGATTTTTGTATCCCTGATCTGAATAACGACAACCTTAGAAACATTATTCTTTATCCATTCGTGAAAAACATTCAGAAACCGAAGCGCAGTTTCTATTCCGAAATTATCTCTTAGCCCGGCATCCATTACGTCAATAACAGGAGTGGTAGGCAACCATACATTCGGGAGAACATAAGGAAAAGTGGCATTCATTCTTAAAGCAGTAAGAATGCGTGTGTTTTCCGGATGCTGATTTTTAAAGAGAGAATAATAATCTATGGCATCGGGATCAAATTCTTTCGGCCTTGTACTATCCGGCATTTTCATCAGGAAGCGTGAAGGCTGTGTAGATATCAGCATTTTTCTACCATCTCTGGTAATAACAGAACTGAAAACCATGCCTGGAATTAAACCCTGCGATTCCGGGACCAGGTAATCTTTCAATTGCTTGTCAAGTGCATGCCCGGTATTTTCATTCAGTTGCTGTTCAAATGCATAGCCGCGGTCTTTGTTATAAAAATTACCGCTATAATCAAATAATTTTTTCGGACTAAGAATATCCCGTGTTACCATAGAAGAAAAAACTGCGTTCAGAATATCCTTCGCAATATTTTCAGCATACACTCCACTTGAAAGATTTATTTTCTTCCCTCGCAGGCGCTCCAGATAAAGTTCCCTGAAGTATGCAGCGCCCAGCATGCCGCCGGAAGAACCAGTGATCAATGCCGTTTGGCCAAGCATCTTCCCTTTTGAAATGCTATCCAGGTATTGTAAAACATTTAAACAGAATCCTGCACTTCTAAGACCGCCGCCACTTACATTAATAATGAACATTACCGGCTTATCAGATCCCTGTCTTTTTTTCCATGCCTCCAAACGGGGCAGGTATAATTGTTTGTCTTTGGCAATACTATCGGTATTGGCTAAGGAATTAATATTTTCCTGTGAATATTCCGGCCAGGTAGAACTATCATGGTAATTGAGCCCGTAAACTTTATTTCTGAATTCAATGATGTGATTGTCGAGAGCGAAGCTTAAAGCGATGAAGGTGATGCAAAGGACCAGCAGGCTCCAGTTTCTAAGGAAAAGCGAGAAAGCTCCGGATACGCCGATCAATACGGAAAAAAATAAAGTACTGCTTGCAGCGGCAGGTAAAAGAAAAACAGGTGAATCAAGAAAATACCCAATGCCAATGAGGAAAATATAAGCGAGAACAATGGCGATCACAGCCGCAAAATGGTGCCGCCTGAAAATGGATTCTAAAAACTCCGGGCTATAATGTCTTACATCTCTTGGCTTTCTCAGCTGAAGTTTTGCGCTTAAGAACCAATCGATCCTTATCTCGTGCCGCTCAAGAGGGAGGCGTCTTTTTTTTATCGCACGCTCGTACCTGCGGTTAGCAATACGCATAATGCCAGCGAGGCTTCTGTAAATTGTTTTATCAGCAGAATAAAAATAAAAAAATGAAATGGTGGTAAATAAAATAAAGCCCACAATGAAACCAAAACCCGCAAACAAAATATCTGAAGTGGATGTTAGCTGGTGAAGCTGGTGATAATTGGCCGCACGAATAAAATAGTACACCAGGAAAATAGCAGGGAAAATAAAATTATTGATATAATATTTTAGAAAGGGCTGGGCAGTTGTGGCAAGGAACCTGATGTGCCGGGTATTAAGAATGAAAGTTGTAATGTTCCAGCTCATAACAAAAAGAGCGATTGAGCTACCAACAATACCGGCACTTAGTGCATTTACTTTTCCCATGTATTCCGGGGCGAGATAAAGTGAATTAGCCCCGAATGAAAACATAAAATGACCGCCAACAGTAGCAAATAAAATGTACCAAAAAACAAGGAGGCCCTGGTATCGCCTGAAATGCAGGAAGAATAATTGCACAGGCATGGAATAATAAAGGCCCTCCAAATATTTTTTCATGTGCAGATCGATCAGTGTTTTTTTTGATTGAATCGAATTACAGGATTATACATCATAGTTCTAAAGACACTATTCAATTTACATTATTAAATGTATGGCATCGATTTCTTTTTGTTATTCACCGCATATAACAACAGCACCAGCGATAATAAAAGTAACATTCCGAATAACTGGTGCAGTTGTGCCATCCATTCGAAAATGCCCCACCGGTTCGGGATAATATGAATACTGTTCAGGACAGTTAATACGCCCAGTATCACCTGGATACAAACAAATAAAAATGGAAGCAGGTAAATCTTTTTTACAAGGCCGGCCTTTGCTATTTTTTTGGTAAGTGCCGTCAGTATAGCAATAAAAACGAAAATTATATACGCAAGGTTGCGGTGAATAAAATGAATAAGCGCTGTATTTTCAACAAAATTTACAATAACTGGCTGATGGTTAAATAAGTTTGGCAGAACATAGTAACCGTTAATATCCGGCCAGGTGGGTGCTGCACTGGCTGCTTTGTGCCCGGCCATTAAAGCGCCATAAATTAATTGAATAGTAAGAAGTATTAAAAGAAATAAATTGTATTTTTTTATTTTGGATGAATAGATGCGGTCATTGTCCTGCACTAATAATTTTAAAGCGAACCAAAAAGTATAGCAGATCAACACCATCGCAAAAATAAAATGCAGTGCAAGTTTAGTGGGCCTTACGTAAACCGCGTCGCCCGTTAAACCACTGGCGACCATGATCCATCCCACCGCACCCTGCAATGCACCCAGCAGAAACAAAATAAGGAAGGGGCGAACCATTTCTTTTGTAAATCTTTTCTGAAACCAAAAGATCACGAAGCCCATCAGAAAAACAATTCCCATCAGCCTTGCCCAGAAACGATGAAACCATTCCCAGAAAAAAATAGATTTAAAATCATTCAATGTAAAACCTGTATTCAGTAACCTGAACTGGGGCGTCTGCTGGTATTTATGAAACTCATTCAGCCACTGATGCTCGTTCAGGGGAGGTAAAGAACCGGTTATTACATCCCATTCGGTAATGGATAATCCGCTGCCTGTTAATCTGGTAATACCACCCAATAGAATTTGCACCACCAGCATAAAAACACCTGTCAGTAACCACATAGCTACAGGGCGGGAGGACCGGCTAACAGACATACTAAAGATTTTTGAAATACATTACCAGCGATGAATGAGCAAAGGTAGTGTGCAAATTATTGTTGATAATTTTTGTTGAAGATAAATTTGGCAGAGTGCATTGCGAACGCCGATTTTTACACCGTGCTGAAACCCTTTTACCAACTGCGTGCTACTGAAGCCGGCTGCGATGAAGCTGGCCGCGGATGCTATGCAGGACCAGTGTTTGCGGCCGCTGTAATTTTGCCAAGGGATTTCGCACATCCTGTCTTGAACGACAGCAAACAATTAACCGCAGAACAGCGTTCAGAGCTAAGAATAGTTGTAGAACAAAATGCACTCGCTTACGCAGTGGCAATGGTGGATAATGATGAAATAGACCAGATCAATATTTTAAGAGCCTCATTTAAAGCGATGCATTTAGCATTGGACGGTCTCAAAAAGAAAAAACCAAAACTTCTGCTCATAGACGGTAATCGTTTTACTCCTTATAAAGACCTGAAACACCGGTGCATAATAAAAGGTGATGGAATTTATTCGAGCATAGCGGCCGCAAGTATTCTTGCCAAAACTTATCGTGATGAATACATGCAAAAACTGCATGAAGAGTTTCCGCATTATAACTGGAAAAACAATAAGGGTTATGGAACCGAAGAGCATCGCAATGCCATAGATTCTCATGGCCTATGCAAATACCATCGTAAGAGCTTTAATATTATGAGCAGTCCGATGGAGTTATTTGAGGAATGATTTACCAGTGATTTATAAAAATCCTTGGAATAAATTAATTTATGTTTCAATGTGTATAGTTGTTAATCAACTTCTTCGAACGTCCCCGCCCCCTGTCTTATCACCTCGTATTCATCTTTTGTGCAATCAACGACTGTAGATGGAACGAACCCTCCAATTCCGCCATCAACGACAATGTCAACGAGACTTTCGAATTTTTCATGTATCAGTTGCGGATCAGTATATTCTTCTACCATCTCTCCCGGTAAACTTGCCGACAACAAAGGATGGGCAAGTTCATGAACAATAGTTCTTGCTATATTATTATCGGGAATTCTTAAGCCGATAGTGTTTTTACGGCTCTGCAAAATTTTAGGTACTTCTTTACTCGCAGGTAAAATAAATGTAAACGGGCCCGGTAAATAGAATTTAAGTAACCGGTAAAGGGGAGTAGAAATACTCTTGGTATACTTGCTCAGGTCGCTCAGATCATAGCACACAAAACTTAACTGGGCTTTTTCGGGAGAAATATTTTTAATACGGGCAATGCGTTCTATGGCTTTATGCCGGAAAATATTGCAACCAAGTCCATAAATGGTATCAGTTGGATAAATAATAACTCCCCCATCATTCAGGCACTCAGTAATTATTTTAATGTTTCTCGGCTGGGGATTCTCCGGGTGGACTATGAGGAGCATACATTCAAATTAGATTAAAAATTGCACAAATCTTTAGCCATATCTTATTTACACTTTCTTTTAAAAACACAAAGAGTAGTTTTGTACAAACCCGGACTCATGTTGCTACAAAAAGTTGAAGTTCTTCAATCTCTGACCCCCAAAGAATTTAAAACAAAATATTACGATACACATACACCAGTTGTGATCAGGGATTTTGCAAAAAAATGGCCTGCTTACTCAAAATGGAACTGGGATTATTTTAAAGAAGTGGTTGGTGATAAACAGATTGGTATCTATAATAATATCAAAAGCGATGCTTATACGCCCATTAATAAGGCCGATGATTACACAACCTTTGGTGAGTATATAGACATGGTTCGTAAAGGCCCGGCAGCCTGGCGAATTTTCCTCTTTAATATTTTTTCTCATGCCCCGCAATTAACTGAAGATTTTACCTGGCCTGAAGAATACATGAAAGGTTTTATAAAGAGAGTTCCCATGCTGTTTGTTGGCGGCCAGGGTTCCATCACACATATGCATTTCGATATTGACCTGAGTCATATACTTCATACACAATTCGCCGGAAAGAAAAGGGTTTTACTATTTCCATATGGAGAACAGCACAAACTTTATCGCAGGCCATTCGAAGTTCTAAGCATGGCTGACTTTACCAATTACTATGACCAGGAAAAAAGCAAGCTCGATACGCAGGCTTTTCCAGCCACGAATGGTGCAAAAGGTTATGATGTTATACTGGAACATGGCGATACATTATTTATGCCGGGTGGGTTCTGGCATCACATGGAATATATTGAAAGTGGTTTCGCGATGAGTTTACGGGCTTTCAATAATTCCGTTGGCTGGAAAATAAAAGGTGCCTGGAACATTGTGGGGATGCGTGGCATTGATACACTCCTAAAAAAAACACTACCGATACAATGGTATGAATGGAAGAAGAAAAAAGTTTTCGACGCGGCGGATAAAGAATTGGTTCATGAAGTATAGCCAGGAAGAAATCAAAAGTCAAAATCAAAAAAAAGGCATACCACTCACCAGGTTTTTTACTTTTTAGTTTTGAATTTTAATTAAAAACTCATCAATCTCTTAACTGCATTATCCAGTTTCCCTTTTGCAAGAAAGTTTTCTTCAAGTTTTAAATTAAAAGGAATTGGCGTATCAAGCGATGCGCATCTGATAACCGGCGCATCTAAAAGCTGGAAACAATGTTCTGCTATCCATGCGCTGATCTCGCCTCCGATGCCGCCGGTTAAGGTGTCTTCGTGAAGAACGATCACTTTGCCTGTTCTGGAAACGGTTTCTTTTATAGCGGTATAATCAAGCGGCAAGAGTGTTCTAAGATCAAGAATATTCAAAGAAATGTGCGGATTATTTTTTGCATAACTAAGCGACCAGTGTACACCTGCACCATAAGTAATTATTGAAATATCTTCGCCGTCCTGCAGTTTTTTAGCTTTGCCAATTTCAGTTTCATAATATTCTTCGGGCACATTACCAGATACACTTCTGTATAAAGCTTTATGTTCAAAAAACATTACAGGATTTGGATCATTGATAGCAGCGATCAGTAATCCTTTAGCATCTTCCGGGGTTGAAGGATATATGACCTTAAGACCCGGCGTATGTACAAACCATGCCTCATTACTTTGCGAATGAAAGGGTCCGGCACCCACACCCGCACCTGTAGGCATACGGATAACAACATCTGCATTTTGCCCCCAGCGGTAATAAATTTTAGCAAGGTTATTAATGACCTGGTTAAATCCTACCGTAACAAAATCGGCGAACTGCATTTCCATCATGCTTTTGAATCCTTCGAGACTTAATCCTAATGCACTGCCAACGATTGCACTTTCACACAGTGGTGTATTTCTTACCCGCTCTTTTCCAAATTCAGTCACAAAGCCCTCTGTTATTTTAAAGGCGCCGCCATATTCAGCAATGTCCTGGCCCATCAAAATAAGGTTTGAATGTTTTTGCATGGACTGGTGCAGGCCTTCTTTGATAGCATCTATGAATCTTAGTTCACGTGAGCCACGAGCGGGGAAACGTGACTGCTTTGATAATTCACGATTCACGATTAGCGGAGCATACACATCTTTTAGTTCTTCATCCGTATCAGGTTTTATTTCACTAGCCTGAGCGGCCACTGCGAGTTCACTTTCAATATGATTTTTATATGCTGATTTTATTTCCTCAATGTCTTTGATTTGCAGAATACCACTAGCGGCTAAAAAATTTTCGTAATTTTTTACAGGATCTTTTTCCTCCCATTTCGTAAACAGTTCTTTAGGAACATATTTTACCCCGCTTGCTTCTTCATGACCACGCATACGAAACGTCATGCACTCTACGAGATAAGGTTTTTTATTTTCGATACAATATTGGCGTACACCTTTAATTGTATCGATCACAGATAAAATATTATTGCCATCAATTTGTACACCTTCAATCCCATAACCCTTTGCCTTATCAACTAAATTTTCGCAACGATACTGTTCATTCACAGGCGTACTTAAACCGTAGCCATTATTTTCGATCACAAAAATTACCGGCAGATCCCAAACCGCTGCCACATTTAATGCTTCATGAAAATCGCCTTCACTCGTTCCGCCGTCACCACTAAATGAGAGTGAAACCTTATTTTGCTTTTTTAATTTATAAGCCAGTGCAACACCATCTGCAATGGCAAGCTGCGGACCCAGGTGAGAGATCATGCCGCAGATGTGATGTTCTTTAGTGCCGAAATGAAAACTTCTTTCGCGACCCTTACTATATCCTTCTTTATTTCCCTGCCATTGCATAAAAAGTTTATGCAGCGGCATTTTTCTCGTTGTAAAAACGCCAAGGTTGCGGTGCAGTGGCATAATCCACTCATCATCTTGCAATGCATAGGTGCAACCAACGGCTATTGCTTCCTGCCCTATTCCGCTAAACCATTTGCTGATCTTTCCCTGGCGCAACAGCAGTAACATTTTTTCTTCTATCATCCTGGGCAGTAAAAGACCACGATATATTGTAATTAATTCATCGTCTGATAAACCAGCCCGTTCATAAAGCATCATGTAACGAAGGTAATTACTGTGCTTTATTTAAAAGCATTCAATCAAACATTCCGTTTATTAAAAAGAAGAGTAAGACCAGCGACAATTGTGTAGGCTACACCAATTATCAACCCGTTAAATACCCAGTTGATCAAAGTATCGCTTACGGAATGCGACCGGCTGTCTATGTCATAGAATGTCCATGCGAGATAAAGTATGGCTGCAATAAAGATCAGCCATCCGGCAACCGAAATTGGCTTCATAAAAAGTCCTGTCATTTTAAACCAGGGTAGTTTCATACGCATTTCATATTTATATTTTGATCTCATAACATTAAAGAATTAAGATATGGGATCGATTACCTGTTGATGAGCATTTTTTCTATAAATAAATTACCATTTTTCTGCTGGCGGTATCTCCTGATCGTCTTGTTTGAATTTAGCCCGGGAATCTGCTTTTTGTTTCCATCGTTCCAGGATCATTTCCATAATAATTTTTGCCGGTTCATCTTTATTTTCCTGTAATGCTGCTTTTAATTTTTTCTCATCCACATCAATTCTATAAAGGCACTCGAGGAGCAAAACAAAGTCCCGGTCAATTAACTGCTGAACCAGGTATTCAAGTTGAATTTGCAGATTTGAATGATCGGCAGTCGCAACATTTTCATTTAGCAGCTTTTCTATGTTGTTTAATTCATTGATCATTCAAACGAAAGTAGTATTGCCTGAAGGTATAAAATTCAACACCATTGCAGCCTGTAGCGTGTTCTATATAGCGTGGTAACATTTTTTCCAGTAAACAGCCAGAATTTTTCTCAACCTAGGCTCCTTTCCAGGAGCCTTTATTTTTTGATTCAGGGAAAGGCGCAGAATACGCGGAATAAAATAGAAATAGTCACGCATTCGTTCTGCGTATTCAGCGCCTTTCGGCGAGAACTATTAAAACCTTTCAATTACTCCCAGTGCAAATAATGCAAAATCATATTTTACCGGATCAGCAGGATCTAATTGTTTTAAGGTTTCTGTTAGTTCAAGTGCGGCCTGCCAATCGGTTTGTTTTCTTTGCAGTAATTTAAAATGCCGTGCTACTCTTGCTACATGTACATCAATGGGAATGATAAGGTCTGATGGATTTATTTTTTTCCAGATACCGAAGTCAACTCCATTTTTATCTTTTCTAACCATCCACCTCAGGTACATATTCAGTCTTTTGCAAGTGGATTTTTTTTCCGGACTTGATACATGCTTTTTCGTTCTTAAGGGTGCATCTTCAAGGGAGAAAAAATAGTGATGGAAACCTGTTAGTGCAGTTTCAATACTTGTATGGCTCCATTTTGTAAATGCTGTTTCAAACGTTGCATGGTTTGAAAAATGATATTTGAAAAACTGGATGAAATAAAGAAGATCAGTGGTATTAAAAGTGCGGTGCTTAAAATGAAGGATGTTTTTTAAATCTTTGGTTGAATGATTAAGGATGAAATCATGCGGCGCATTATCCATTAAATTCATTAACTCACGGGATTTATTAATGATCGTTGTTCTGTTGCCCCAGGCAAACATGGCAGCAAAAAAACCTGCTATTTCAATATCCTGTTTCTTAGAAAATAAATGAGGAATGCAAACCGGGTCAGCCTTAATAAAAGATGGCCGGTTGTATTCCTTTACTTTTTTATCAAGAAATTGAATGAGTTGTTTATCCAAGAGAAAAATTTATCCGATAGCTTGCTGAAGGTCTTCGATCAGGTCGTCCGCATCTTCAATGCCAACGCTTAACCGGATCAAAGAATCTGTAAGACCATTTTTTATCCGCTCTTCTCTTGGGATTGAGGCATGCGTCATAGAAGCCGGGTGATTAACCAAAGATTCTACACCACCCAGGCTTTCTGCCAATGCAAATAATTTTGTTGATGATAAAAATTTCTTAGCTGTTTCAACATTATCATCTTTCAATGTAAAACTCATCATCCCGCCAAAACCACGCATTTGTTTTTTCGCAGTTTCATATCCCGGATGATCTGAAAAGCCGCACCAGTATACCCGGCCGACCTTTGTATTACTCTTCAGGTAGTTGGCTATTTTTTCACCATTCTCACAATGCCGCTGCATCCGTACATGAAGTGTTTTAATTCCACGCAATGCAAGAAAACAATCCATCGGACCGGGAACGGCGCCGGTACTTTTTTGAATAAAGTATAATTTTTCACGGAGGCCGGCATCATTCATCATCAAACAACCCTGTATTATGTCACTATGGCCGCCAAGGTATTTTGTAGCTGAATGCATTACTATATCTGCACCCAGATCAAGTGGATTTTGCAAATAAGGTGTGGCAAATGTGTTATCAACACAAACGAGGATCTGGCTATGTTTTTTCGCTATGGCGCTGACTGCTGCAATATCAACAATGTTCATTAAAGGATTGGTGGGTGTTTCGGCCCAGATCAGTTTAGTGTTTGAATTGATCAGTGGTTCAATATTTTTTGCATCCTGCATGTCCACATAATGAAATTTCAATCCAAACTTTTCAAAGATCTTCGTAAAGAGACGATAAGTGCCACCATACATATCGCTGGCAGCAATTATTTCATCACCGGGCTGCAATAATTTGATTACTGCATCAGTAGCTGCTACACCACTGCTAAATGCAAGACCGAATTTTCCATTTTCAATGGCGGCGTAAGCTTTCTCCAGCGCTGTACGGGTTGGATTTTGGCTGCGTGCATATTCGTAGCCTTTATGTTGTGCCGGGCCTTCCTGTACAAAAGTTGATGTTTGATAGATGGGCGTCATGATTGCGCCGGTTGAAGGATCTGGTTCTACACCTGCATGGATAAATTTAGTCGCCTGCTTCATAGTAAAAAGTTGAAGCCGCAAGATAAAGAATAAGGAAGAACGAGTAAGATAGTATGATGTACGCCAGTATACTTTTTAGAAACTAAACGGAACTGCAACCTTTACATCATCCCAAAGAATATTAAGATTTGCCCCGTTACGTGATTGGTCAAAATACATGGTTAGTACTTCTACGCTCTCCCCGATTTTTTGGACCGGTACAGTATACCGGGCAATGTCTTTTTTATCATTATAGTAAAGTCCCCAGATATCTTTTTCCTGGTTAAGGATGATGGTCCATGAGTCATTATTGCAAATGGCATATAATGTATAACGGCCTTTCGGAATGGTTTTGTTGTTGAGTTTAACATTGCGAAAAAATTCTATTTCAGTAGCCTCATTAGCGCCCATGCGCCATACTTCACCATATTTTACAATGCCCCCGAATATCTGCCTCGCATTTTTTTGCGGGCGGCTGTAAATGATTCTTGCAACAGGGGCCTCGATCACTTTTCCGTTCATTTTAAGAATAGGATAATTTTGAGGGAAATAACTCATATCCATAGGTGACTTGTCGAGATCGGTGGGCTTTTGCTGGGCGCCGGCATAAAAGCAGCCACTTAGTAATAAAAGGCAAATGAATAATCGTTTCATATTAAATTTTATGTAGTCTGTCTGCAAACTGTTGCGCAAATGTATAGAGTTCATCAAAGAAATGATGATACGACCCGGCTAATAATGCATAATTTTTCTTAAATAAGTCAAACACAGGCTCACTTTTTTCCAGGTAGGCCGCACGTTTTACCAGCCCCTCAAAGCTTTTTTCAATACCATATTCCAGGCGGTAATTGTATAACCAGTTATGTTCTATCATAAAAGGCAGAACCCGCGAAAATTTTTCAGGATATTTTTCCTCGGTTATTAGTATATCATAAACGCCTTGTGAAAAAAGGGATAAGCTTTCAGGAGTAAAATATCTTTTATCATTAGCGAGGAAATGATCGTAGGCTATATCGAGAAATGCACCTGCATAGGCGCCCGCAGCAGGCTTAAAGATCAGTTTTGCCTGTCGTGTGATTATGTGATTGTCTGTAAACTCGTCAATGGCCCTGTGTAACGCAATTCCTTGCTGTATGCCTTCGCGGTAATCATATTTTTTCCGGCCCTTCACAAAGTCACTGATCAGGTTACCGATAACCAGGTCTTTTTTTTCGAAAGAAAGAAATGCATGCGCCAGGTAATTCATTCCTGTAATTTAAATTTATCTCTTTACAACATACCTGAGATTATAGAAAATCGTTTTTGTTAAAGCCACTTTTCACTTTTAACGGCAGCTTCACAACTTTTGTGATTTTTTTAAGGAATATTTTCCATTCCACGACTGGACTGCCTTTCCGCATTTTTTTAACTCTTTTTAACGGGATGTTTTATACCGTTTATACCGGTAACGGCGATAGGCGCATGCTGTTATCACAATTCGATTGACCCGCCTGATGGGTGATTATACTTTTGACTTGTCAGTTGAAAAAAAGCTGGCTCAAAAAATTAAACAATCAACATTTAAATTTTAAAAACACCCACGTATGAAAAAATTATTTATCGCAGTAGTAGCAGTTATTGCTCTTGGAACCAGCGCATTTGCCGCAGACGTTAATGTACACGTTGACAGTAAATTTAAATCTCAGTTCGGTAATGTATCTGATGTTAAATGGACAATCTCAACTGAGTATTCAAAAGCATCATTTATTAGCAATGGCGAAAGAATGGAAGCTTATTATGATAATAGTGCAACCCTTATCGCAACATGTAAAGCAGTGGCAATAGAAAAACTTCCGCTTCGTGCTCAAAAGAAAATTCAGAAGAGTTTTGCAGGATACCAATTAAAAGAGTGTATCGGCGTTGATTCTGCTGAAGATGGAATTACTTATTATGCTTCATTAAGCAATGGGTCTAAAAATATTATTTTACAGATCGGTCAATTGGGCTCGGTAAGTTTTTTTAAGAGTGAGAAAAACTAGGTTGATATAAAGTTTCAGCAATTGATGATAGCCTCTTTTTAAGAGGCTATTTTTTATGGGGATGATCAGCTGCCCGAACCCTGCTTTTTTTTAGCAAGTTGAAAACATATCTTAAAAAATATTTTAAACTATTTGCCTAGTTTTGCCAACGCAAAAATAAAGACATGAGTAAAGGACCCGTTTCACAATATATACAACATCATTACCGGCATTTTAATGCAGCTGCTTTAGTAGATGCTGCTAAAGGATATGAAAAACATTTAATGGAAGGCGGTAAGATGATGGTAACGCTTGCCGGGGCCATGAGTACGGCAGAGCTGGGTATATCGCTTGCTGAGATGATCCGCCAGGGGAAAGTTGATATTATTAGCTGTACGGGGGCCAACCTGGAAGAAGATATTATGAACCTGGTTGCGCATTCACATTATAAAAGAGTACCTAATTACCGGGATCTTACTCCGCAGGAAGAGTGGGAATTACTTGAACAAGGTTTAAACCGTGTAACAGATACCTGTATCCCGGAAGAAGAAGCATTTCGCCGTATACAGCGCCACATTGTAAATATCTGGAAAGAGGCGGACGCCAAAGGCGAACGCTATTTCCCACATGAATTCATGTACAAATTATTGTTGAGTGAAGTGATGAAGCCGGATTATGAAATTGATGTAAAAGATAGCTGGATGATCGCCGCTGCCGAGCGCAACATTCCTATTGTTGTGGGCGGATGGGAAGACAGCACAATGGGAAATATCTTCGCCTCTTACGTGATCAAAAATGAAATTAAGGTAAGCACCATGAAGAGCGGGATAGAATATATGGTTTGGCTTTCTGACTGGTATGGGAAAAATTGCAGCGGAAAAGGTATTGGATTTTTCCAGGTGGGTGGGGGAATTGCAGGAGATTTCCCGATCTGCGTAGTTCCCATGATGTACCAGGATCTTGAAATGCATGAGGTTCCTTTCTGGAGTTATTTTTGCCAGATCAGTGATTCAACCACTTCTTACGGTTCTTATTCAGGTGCTGTTCCCAATGAAAAGATTACCTGGGGGAAACTCGATATACATACACCAAAATATATTGTGGAGAGCGATGCTACGATTGTAGTGCCGCTGATATTTGCTTATATACTGGGCTGGTAGAAAAATTTGCAATAATGTAATAATTAAAAAAGAGGCAACCAGTTGCCTCTTTTTTAATGTTAGATTTCGATTCATTCATAAAATATCAGCGTCTTGATCTGCGCTGGTGAAGAACAGATGTGACAACAGATAATATCAATCCAAAAATAAATGCCCATAAAAATCCATCTATCCTGATGCCGGAGACAAATTTGTCAGCAAGCAATATGATGATCACATTAATTACCAAAAGAAAAAGTCCTAACGTAATAATAGTAAGTGGAAGCGTTAATAAAACAAGCAAAGGCTTGACAATAAAATTAAGTACTGCCAGAACTATAGAAAAAACGATCGCCGTAGAAAAAGAATTAATCACAACATATGGTGCTAATAATTTTGAAAGCACATAAACAACAACCGCAGTGATAAGAATATTTATTATAAATCTCATAAAATATTTTATTAAAGCTAGTAATTAAAGCGCAGGAACCTGGGTTTTTAATCTTTTTCCATGCTAGCGGCGGCATAATTTAAAGCAGTAGTTTGTAATTCAAAGTTTGTCTAAAACTTTATTATACTCGTACTGCAGATCTTCGTGTAGGTTAGACAGTGCTGCTTGTATTTTTTTCAACTGTGCGGCATAGAGATTTTTAAGCGCAGTACTTTTAGAGATGGCGATCCCCGATTTTTTAATGTTGCTGCAATAATAAATCAGGAGTTCTGCTTCCACTTCGCATGATCCTGTGTGCCGTATATATTTGTTCGTAATTCTGAGGATTTTTCTGAGGCTTTTTTTTGATAAATACAGGTTCGATTTATTGATCTCCGCAAACTGCTGGTCCATTTCATTCTTCACGCTTTGAATATATCCTTGCAGGTCATGTGCTTCAAAAAGCAGGTAAGATATCAGCTCCTTATTTTCTTTTTTAAATTTTACCAGCCGAAGACAAAGCGCTAAGAGATCTTTTACAGGCGCATTAGAAAGTTCATCCTTAATTTCTTTTACTGAAGCAACCTTAACTGAATTCTTAACCGGCATAGATGCAAGATATTACTTCAGTCAATCAAATATTATGATCCTCATTTTAGAATTATCACCAGGCCATACAAGGATACTTTTTCATTTTTATGCAACCTGATGCCGGGTGCGAAAGCACTTGCCCACTGAATAAATTTTAAAATTCTTACAGCCGCTTACTTTTTTAAGATATCAGCGTACTAATTCTAAAATATTCATATGAAAAAATCGCTTTTTTTATTTTTACTTATTGCCAGCACCTGGCAATTAAGTAGTTGTACCAAAAACAAGGACACTACGCCTGCCGCAACTGTTGTCTGGTCAAAGACGGTTACCATGAGCGCTAAATTTGAACTTCCCGCTCCTGCCGGCAGATCTGAAACTGCAACAGCGGATCTGCAGATATTAAGTGATAACACACTCACTTATAATATTGTGGTGAGCGGCCTTTCTTCTTCGGATGCATTAACGGCTGCGCATATTCATCGTGGCGATGCCGGTACGAATGGCGGCGTATACATCCCTTTCACCGGTATCTCGGGCTCAACAGTTAAAGGATCTGTGGTATTAACATCTGCCCAGGCAGATTCGCTGAAAAATTATCCTGCGTATGTTAATGTACATAGCACACAAGTACCGGGCGGGCTCGCACGGGGACAAATAGATAGTAAAGTAGTGTTTGCACAGGATGTTGTGATGGTTGGAGCGAATGAAAATCCTGCAGTGAATACGACTGCTACCGGGCTTGCATTACTGAGACTTACAGAAGATAAAAAGCTATACAGTAAAATAACTGTAAGTAATCTTGAAGCGACTGATGTATTAACTGCCGCACATATTCACACCGGCGCTGCCGGAACAAATGGTCCTGTGATAATCGGGTTCTATGGTTCTGCTGCAGAATTCGGCACACTAAAAATTAATATACTTGATAATATACTTTACAACAACGTGCTGAATGATGCCGTATACGTAAATGCGCATTCAACTGCACATGCAAGTGGTTTGGTACGTGGCCAGATTCGTTAGAAAGAGCATAGAAAAAAAATTGAATGAGGAATGAAGTAAGTTGCGAAGCTTGCCGCATTCCTTATTTTTTTAAAAAAGTATATTGACTGTGTTTGATGAACTCAGTA
>JAQBNK010000177.1 GCA_028288595.1 Chitinophagaceae bacterium | reverse complement strand
TATATCCTTATGGCCAGGATTCGCTGGATCCCATTTTCCCTAAAGGAAGTGTATTCGAAAAAGCGGGTTTAGCACTTAAGGTACCGGCTAATGCAGACTCGGTTTATTTCAATTATAAAACCACCATAGACCCAAGGGATTCTGCAATGAAGCCTGATCCAGACAACGGGAGCAACAACTGGGCTGTTCATGGATCAGTTACTGTTAGCGGCAGACCAATACTTTGTAATGATCCGCATCTTAGTTTAAACCTTCCTTCTCTATGGTTCGAGATGCAGATATCAACACCGGCTTTCAATTCGTATGGCGTTAGTTTTCCCGGTGCCCCATCTATTATAATCGGTTTTAATAATGACATTGCCTTTGGGTTTACCAATGCGATGCGAGATGTAAGAGATTATTATGAAATAAAGTTCAGGGATAATACGCATGAGGAATATTGGTACAATGGTAACTGGCAAAAAACAGCGTTCAGAAAGGAAGTGATCAAAATAAAAGGTCAGCCCGATCATATTGAAAAACTTGCCATGACGGTTTGGGGGCCGGTGATGTATGATAAAGAATATCCTGATAAACTAAATACCAATAAAGCTTACGCGGTACACTGGAAGGCGCATGACGGAACGAATGAACTGAAAACTTTTAACCAGCTTAATCATGCGAAGAATTATAACGACTATATAGAAGCGATCTCCAATTTTAAGTGCCCCGGGCAAAACATGATCTTCGCCAGTAAATCGGGCGATATTGCGATTAAACAACAGGGCGAATTTCCTGCGAAATGGAGAAGACAAGGAGACTTCGTTATGCCAGGAGACGATAGTAGTTATGCATGGCAGGGCAACATTCCGAAACCTGAAAATTTGGTGATGCTGAATCCTGAAAGAGGATTTGTCAGCAGTGCGAACCAATATCCTTACGATACTTCTTATCCCTATTATCTCGGTGGGTCTTACCCGCCTTACCGCGGTATGCAGATCAACCGGAAATTATCGGTAATAGATAAAGTTACGCCGGCAGATATGCAGGCTCTGCAAACAGATAACTATAATGTATTTGCTGAAATGGCAAGACCCGTGATGCTTAAATACCTGGATACTTCAAAACTTAATAATGAAGAAAAACAATACCTGGGGCAAGTTCAGCAATGGAATTTGAGAAATGATCCCGGCGAAACAGGGCCTTCCATTTTTACAACCTGGTGGGACAGCTTAATGGTAGCTGTTTATATAGATGATCTCCATCGTTCAAAATTACCTTTGCCACTGCCGGAACAAAGCACATTGCTGGAAAGTATGCTGAAAGATTCTGCTTACGAATTTGCCGATGATATCAATACGCCACAAAAAGAAACTTTGCATGATGATGTCTTGAGCGGGTTTAAAAAAGCATTACCTGCATTGCGTGAAGCAGAGAAAAAAAATAAATTAACATGGGGACTTTTTAAAGATGCAGGAGTAAAACATTTACTTAGTATTCCCGCATTAAGCAGGTTGCATTTAATTACGGGCGGGGGAGTTCACGTAATAAACGCGACGAAACAATTTCATGGGCCGAGCTGGAGAATGGTAGTTCATCTTACCGATGAGGTGGAGGCTTATGGTGTTTATCCCGGCGGGCAGAGCGGAAATCCCGGTAGTAAGTATTATGACAATTTTGTTGACACCTGGGCAGCAGGAAAATATTACCGGTTAAAGTTTTATAATCAACAGGAAGCTTCAAAAATGAAAGGTGCAGGAAAAATAGTTTTCTCCGGGACCAAATAAATAAATCTTTATGGGGCCGCTTTAATAAAATCATGAACGAATGAAATTTTTGATCGCCACTATACTCACCGCATTACTTGCTTACGCTGCCGGGTTATTTTCTTTTTTACCGTGGTGGACATTTGCCATTACCTCTTTCATTGTTGCATTGGCAATTCATCAAACGCCGGGGAGAGCTTTCCTCTCAGGCTTCCTGGGTTTGTTTTTACTTTGGGGAATACTTGCGATGATCATTGATTATGGTAACAATCATATCTTATCTCAAAAAGTAGCCGGAGTATTAGGAGTTGGCAGTGGTGCTTTACTTATACTGATAACGGCGATCGTGGGCGGTCTTGTTTCCGGCCTTGCAGCATTAACAGGTTGTTATACAAGACGAACCGGATAAATGATTAACATTGATTCCGATGAGACATTTTTTATACTGCTTCTTTCTTTTTCCCACACTTGCTGCCGAATCACAGGTTATTTCAGGTAAAATTTATGGTGAAGGAAAAGAGATACTTGCTTATGCATCTGTAAGTATAAAAGGAAGCGGTTTGGGAACTACAGCCAACAATAATGGATCTTACGAGTTGAAGTTAAAGCCGGGCCAGTACGTGATTGTTTGCAGGCACGTGGGTTATAAGGCGCAGGAAAAAACGGTTATCCTGGGCAGCGGTAATGTTGAAACCGATTTTCATCTTTCCCTTCAGCAATATCAATTAGAAAACGTAACGGTGAGTTCGGGTGGCGAAGATCCGGCGTATGCTATCATCAGGAAAACTATTGCAAAAAGAAGTTTTTATGAAAATGAATTAAAGACTTTCCAGGCTAATGTATACATCAAAGGACAGATGAACCTGCGGGACTTCCCGAAGCGGTTTATGGGAGAGAAAGTTGATTTCGAAGATGGTGATACCAGTAAACAGAAAAAAATATTTTTGTCTGAAACCATTGCCCGTTATTCCGTTGATCATAAAAACAAAAAAGTTGAAGTCTTATCTACCAGGGTAAGCGGCAACAGCGATGCGCTTGGTTTTAGTTCGCCCCAGATCATTTCGTTTTATAGTAACACGATCGATATGGGACGCAGTATCAATCCCCGCGGTTTCATTTCACCCATTTCAGATAATGCATTGAATTTTTACAATTATAAATATGCCGGTTCATTCTATGAAAATGGAATTCTCATCAACAGGATATCTGTTACCCCAAAAAGAAAATATGAACCGCTTTTCCAGGGCTATCTTAATATTATAGAAAATGAATGGCGATTATACAGCATACAATTGCAGCTGGTAAAAGAGCAGCAGATGCAACTGGCGGACACGATAAAAATTGAACAGTTATATATTCCGCTTGAAGATAAATGGGTGATCAGCCAGCAGGTAATTTATCCATCTGTAAAGATTTTCGGGTTTGATGCCTATGGCAGTTTTGTACAGGTGTACCGCGATTTTAATATGCATCCTAAATTTGCATCCAGCTTTTTTGATAACACTATTTTAAAGTTCGAGGACAGCGCCAATAAAAAACCTGTTCAATACTGGGATACCATCCGTCCTGTTCCGTTGCAAAAAGATGAACTGGCGGATTATCATAAAAAAGATAGCCTGGAACAATTGAGAAAGAGTCCGCATTATCTCGATTCATTAGACAAAGTGAGAAATAAAGTGAGCATACCGGGCTTATTACTTACGGGTCTTAATTTTTCTCATGAAAGAAAAAAAACAAATCTCAGGATCGATCCGCTGCTGGACATGATCAATTTTAATACCGTTGAAGGCGCAGCGGTCGATCTATCGCCAACTTATACAAAAAGAGGAGCAGGCAGGAAATCTTTTTCTGTTACTCCCAACTTCCGGTATGGTTTCAGCAATGAACATTTTAATGCGCATATATCTGCCCGATATAATTATGGAAAAAAATATCTTAATAGTATTTCTGTTAGTGCAGGCAGCAAAGTTTTCCAGTTCTTTAACGAGCAACCCATAACACCGAGGCGCAATACTATTTCCACTTTGTTGTATCATCAAAACCCAATGAAGATATACGAGGCCGGTTATGCTAAACTGGGTTACAGCAAAGGACTTGATAAAGGATTTTCTTACACTATCAGTTCTGAGTTCCAGGATAGAAGGCCGCTGGAGAACACAACCGATTATAACTGGAGGAAAAGCAGCGATAAAGTTTTTACGCCTAACTATCCCGTTGAAATTGCTTCATCCAATATGCCCCCGAACAAAGCACTTGATGTGAATTTTATTTTACACTGGCAGCCAGGCGCAAAATATATCGAGCTGCCCGGAAGGAAAATTAGTATCGGTTCTTCCTACCCGCATTTCCAATTTGTTTTTACACAGGGAATACATGGACTTTTAGGAAGTGATGTGAATTACAACAAATGGAAATTAGCGGCTTCACAATCTTTAAACTTAAAGATTGCAGGAAGTCTTCAATATAAATTTGAAACAGGCGGTTTTCTTAATAAGCGTTCCGTATACCTGCCAGATTACCAGCATTTTTTTGGAAATGAAGGAAGTGTAGCGACTGAATATATGAACAGTTTCCAACTGGCTGATTATTACCGTTTCAGTAATACGGCGTCTTTGTTTGGCGCCGCACATGTTGAATACCACCTGAATGGTTTGCTGTCGAACAAAATTCCCTTATTTAAAAAACTGAACTGGTTCTTTGTTGCCGGCGCCAATGCATTACATCTTTCAGACGGAAGATTTCATTATGAAGCATTTTTTTCAGTGGAGAATATTCTGAAAATGTTCCGGGTAGATTTCAACCGCTCATTTGAAAAAAATAATGCGGGCCGGTATGGAATTACGATTGGTATACCGGGAGTGCTGAGCGGAGCAAGGGAAGATTAGTTTCGGTAAGTGAGAGTGTTTTATTTCTCAGCAATGTATTTTTTTTCTTCGTTATCTCACTGAACCCCTACAAAGCTTCCGGCGAGGCAGTTAGCTTTAGATGAAGGAGGCAGGAGACATTGCAAAGAAGGAAAAGAAGGAAGAGGAACTGGGTATAACATTTTAATATGGAACAGGAACAGTTAAATAATCAATTATGCATTATAGGTTAATATTTAGTGCATTCCTTTTTCTCTTTTTGAGTAGTTGCAATACTTCATTTATTAAAGATGATTTATCCTCAATACTTGGCGTAGAGAAAGTAGAAATAGAAAATAGGCAAACGCTTGATGAATGGGCAGGAAAGCAAGGAGATGGCTTTATATTAGAAGTTTACGAACTGTCAGAAAAAACCGTGCAGACTTTTATAAAGCAATCATCAAAAAACCTTCCTGATAAAAAAGAGGAAGGTAAAAATTGGCAAAAATATAATTGGAACAAAGCTCCTGTTGACAGTTCTTATAATGAAGTTTTTATTATGTGCTTAAATTATTCCAGTGATAGCGAAAAACTAAAAGTCCAACTTAATGAAATCAAGAAAGTGATGGAAAATGAGGGAGTATATTATTCGTTCTATTACAGACCAGATAAAGAAAACCCACAGAATGTACAACTTTTTATTTTAGATGTTCAGAGCCGGAAACTTTATACGATTGACCAACAGATTTAGTAGAATAGTTTTATTTCTTCGCAATGTATTTTTTGTATTTAATCTTTATCTGACTGAATCTGCGACAAAGCTTGCGGCGAGGCGGTTAGCTTTAGATGAAGAAGGAGGGAGGAGATATTGAGAAGAAGGAAAGACAAAAGTAATTTCTATTGCTGATTGGAATAAAAAATTTAACTCTGATGATAACAAATAGAAACACTGTATTAATTATTTTTTTGCTACTTTATATTCTTCCTGAACTTTTCTTTGAAAATGCTATGGTTTATTTATCAGGAGTAATAGGCGGTACAATCAGCGAAATTTTTAGAGGCTCTTCAGAAAGACCCAGTAATGTTTTGGTATTTGTAGTATGGGCTATTCTGCTTATCGGTTTAGTGCTTCTATTTGTGCGTGTGCAATACAAGCCAGTAAAATATCTAATATTACTTCTCATCGCTTTTTTTCTGTACATCGTTGATAACCTGCTTGCTGTTGTCCCTATATTTGAAACGCAGAGCAAACAAAGTGCTTTAATAGTAAAGTACGTTGTAATGGTTTTGTCAATCTTAATAAAAAGCGCAGTCTTGACATGGGTGTATTGGAAAGGAAACAGATCCCAAAAAAAAGGTAATGCGTCCCAATTATCCTTTTAGTTTTTGCCTTCTTTTTATTTACGAGTTTGGAATTATCTTTTCAAACTGTACATTATAATTAGTCATGCATTCATTATGACTACTTGAAATTTAATACTTGCGCTGAAGCTCAATAGCGAACAGAACGCACAAGAGTGCGACGCAACAGGTGGTGAGAAAAGATATACTGCCGCTCACATAAAAAAACTTTAACTGAAACCGTATTAAGAGCGAATTCGAAAATATTTATTTTATGAAACTAATTATCACGCAAGTAATTGTTCTAAACGTCCCAGCAATAAAAAAATGGTATTGTCTTTACACTTGCTTTCGAGGTAACCCGACCTGGCTTTGTCCGTCCAGATAATATAGGTGAGGTATTTAATAATATCCTGCACATCCAGTTGCTGCAATCTTTCATTCATAGAACTATTTTTTTCTGATTGAAAAAGATTAGTAACGTAATTGGTATCAGCTAACTGGTATTCGCAGAAAATAGTGGTGAACTGTTCCGACAGATTTACAAAAGGGCTTTGCACAGATAATTTACCACCATCAATATCATAGTAAAAATGATCTCTGAATGTAGTTAGTTTTCTCAACCCGTTAAACTGGTATGGCGTAAGCGAAGAATTCAAAAGCGTCCTGGTTTCAGGTGTGAAAATAAAAGAACGGCAGACCATTCATAATCCCTGCGATTAATTTATACATATTTTAAGTTATTGATTAAAAGCAGGTTAAATCCTTAAACTGCATTTTCTTATCTTCGCGGCGATTTTGCCCTGCCTGTAACAGGGTCCATATTTTTTAATGGATCACGTCTTTTTTGACGGGACTAAAATTTAATTTATGCCTGTATTGCACAACCGTGTTTCAAACGAAGTATTGAAACAACGGCTATATGAAGAAAAGGAACCCCGCACCACCCTTAGTTTTTACCAGTATTTTACTATAACCAATCCACAGGAATTTCGTGACCATCTTTATAAACATTTTAGCTCATTCAATGTTTTTGGCCGGGTTTACGTTGCCAGGGAAGGGATCAATGCGCAGGTAAGTATTCCGTCTAACCATTTCGAAGCTTTCAAGGAATTTCTTTACAGTATCGAACCGCTTAATGGTGTTCGTTTAAATATTGCAGTGGATGATGATGGTAAATCGTTTTGGGTATTGAAAGTGAAGGTGAGGGATAAGATCGTCGCAGATGGTATTGATGATCCTTCTTTCAGCATGGAGAAAAAGGGCAGGTACGTGGGAGCAGCAGAAATGAATGCCTTGCTAAAAGATCCTGATACGATCGTTGTAGACATGCGCAATCATTATGAATATGAAGTGGGACATTTTGTAAATGCGCTGGAAGTGCCGTCTGATACATTCAGGGAGCAATTACCGATGGCTGTTGAAATGCTGAAGGAGAACAAGGATAAAAATATCATCATGTACTGCACGGGCGGCATCAGGTGCGAGAAGGCGAGTGCGTACATGCTGCACAATGGTTTTGAAAATGTGTTTCACCTTGAGGGCGGCATTATTAATTATGCACAGCAGGCAAAAGATAAAGGCCTTGAATCAAAATTTATCGGGAAGAATTTCGTGTTCGACGACAGGCTGGGAGAACGCATTACGGAAGACGTGATAGCTCATTGCCACCAATGCGGCGAACCCTGCGATACACATACCAATTGCAGCAACGACGGTTGCCATCTTTTGTTTATTCAATGTGCGTCGTGTGCAGCGGCATATGAAAACTGCTGCAGCAAAGAATGTCTTGAAACCATGCATTTACCTGAAGAAAGAAAAAAAGAAATCAGAAAAGGAATCAATAAAGGGCAGCATATTTTTAATAAATCGAAGTCACGCTTACGGCCGAGGCTTAATGAAAAATAAGACCGGATGATTAATGAATAAAACTTTCTAGCGATTTTTTTGCAGCCTCAAACAATTCCTTATCGCTTAATGTTTCGGGTTGAAATTTTTTCCCGGTGATCTGCTCGTATAATTCAATGTAACACTGTGAAATTGTTTCAACCCATTCGTTGCTCATACCCGGAACGGTCTGGCCCTCCTTTCCCATAAAACCGTTAGCGATCAACCACTCTCTTACAAATTCTTTACTCAATTGTTTTTGTCTTTCTCCCTTCGCCTGTTTTTCTTCGTAACCTTCAGCATAAAAATACCGGGAGGAATCAGGAGTATGTACTTCATCCATTAAATAAATGGTATCGCTGATCTTCCCAAATTCATATTTTGTATCCACTAAAATTAATCCCCGCTTTGCAGCCAGCTCTTTTCCCCGCTCAAATAATGACAGCGCATACTGTTCAAGCTGTTTCCAGTCATCCTCAGTGGCTAATCCTGTTTTGATTATTTCTTCTTTCGAAATATCTTCATCATGTCCTGCCGCAGCTTTTGTTGAAGGAGTAACGATTGGTGAGGGAAAGAAATCATTTTCCTTCATTCCTTCAGGCATGGTTATACCGCATAAAATTCTTTTGCCTTCATTATAAGTTCTCCATGCATGGCCGGTTAAATTTCCTCTTACGACCATTTCAATTTTAAAAGGAACACATTTCTTTCCCACAGAAACATTCGGGGCAGGAACATCCAGTAACCAGTTAGGGCAAATATCTTTTGTAGCATCGAGCATAAAGGCCGCCAACTGGGTAAGTACCTGTCCTTTAAAAGGAATGGGCCTGGGAAGTATCACATCGAACGCGGAAATGCGATCGCTTGCAATCATCACCAGCAATGAGTCGTTAATGGTATAAACATCTCTTACTTTACCGCTATAAAATGCAGTTTGAAGAGGAAAAGAAAATGTTGACATGCGATAGAAATATGCCGTAAAATTATCAATTGCTTTTTGCTCATTCATCATTGTTTCCAACACGTGTGGGTAAGAAAATATTTCAGTTATAAACTAACAAGTGCTATTTTGAACCTGAAACCAAAAACCCTTGCTTTATGAGAGTACGCTTTAGCCCCGTTGCTTTAGCCTTTGCAGCTATCATTTTTAGTGTTGCTGCCATTGCTCAAACGCCGGTTACGATTACCGGCAGTGTGAAAAACAAAAAGTCGCTGGAGACCGTGCCTGCTGTTTCTGTATCGGTAAAAGGGACATCAGAAGGGACCTATACAGATGAGAGAGGCAATTTTCGTCTTACCACAACACATAAATTACCTGTTACATTAATTATTAGTTCCGTAGGTTTTGGGACGCAGGAAGTAACCGTTAATTCGGTTTCCCAGGCGGTTAATATTGATTTTGATCCTGTTTATATAATGGGCCAGGATATAGTTGTGGCTGCATCCAGAACGCCGGAAAGGATACTGGAATCGCCGGTTACAATTGAAAGAGTAAGCCCCGCCATGATCCGCAATGCTCCCGGAGCAAGTTATTATGATATCATAGCCAACCTGAAAGGCGTGGATATGACCACTTCGAGCCTCATGTTTAAAACACCCAGTACCCGCGGTTTTAATGGTAGCGGTAACCTGCGTTTTAACCAGTTACTGGACGGAATGGATAACCAGGCGCCTGGACTCAACTTTTCTGTAGGAAACGTAATTGGTTTAACCGAACTGGATGTTGATAACATGGAGCTTCTTTCCGGAGCATCATCGGCTTTATATGGTTCTGGTGGAATGAACGGTACTTTATTGATCAATAGTAAAGATCCTTTTAAATACCAGGGCTTTAGCTTCCTGGCTAAACAGGGAGTGATGCACGTAGATAACTACGAAAGAAAAGCTTCGCCGTATTTTGATTATAGTTTTCGCTGGGCAAAAAAAATAGGCGAAAATTTCGCATTTAAAATAACCTCGCAGTTTATTAAGGCTGATGACTGGCAGGCCAACGATAAAACGAACCTCGCCAGGAATAATGTTTTAAGCGGAATAAAAGGCGGCGACCGTACCTCCGATCCTAATTATGATGGCGTGAATGTGTTTGGTGATGAAGTAAGTGCAAGTATGTCTTCTTTTGCCCAGGCCGTTTTATTTGGGCCGGGTAATCCTTCTCTTCCTTCTGTTGCAGCCCAGCTTGGAGCAGCATTGGGACGAGCCCCCACGCAGGCGGAAATTGTAGGATTTTATGCCACAACAACCAACGCACAACTAGCACCTTTTAAACCTTTCGCTGTTGGGCTTGCACAAAACTATTATGGTGCACAATCAGTAAGCAGAACCGGTTATGATGAAAGAGACATGGTAAATTATAATGCTTATAATATTAAGGTTGCAGGCGGATTATATTACAAGTTCAAAGGTGGTGTTGAAGCATCTTTGTCTGGCCATTGGGCAACAGGTACAACTGTTTATACCGGTGCAGACAGGTATTCTTTAAAGAACCTGAAAATGGGCCAGTATAAATTAGAATTTAAAGGCAATAACTGGTTCTTACGCGGTTATACCACCCAGGAAAATTCGGGTGAGTCATATGCTGCAACGATTGCTGCAATTTATATAAACCGTGCGTGGAAAGATGACCAAAGCTGGCTCGCTACTTATACCGGTACTTACTCCGGTGCAAGACAACAAGGCGCACCTGATGCTACAGCGCATGCGGCTGCAAGACAAGCCGCTGATGCGGGCCGTTTCCTGCCAGGTTCACCACAATTTGAAGCAGCCCTGAACGATGCTATCAGTAAGCCGATAGGAAAGGGCGGTGCGAAGTTCGCAGACCGTACCAATCTTTATCATTATGAAGGACAATATAACCTGACAAGTGTTTTAAAATTTGCAGAAGTAATTGTTGGTGCAAGCCTGAGGACGTATTCACTGAATTCGCAGGGAACAATTTTCGTTGATACCACCGGCAAAATAAATATCACAGAATTCGGCAGCTACCTCCAGGTTCAGAAAAAATTATTCAAAGATGTTTTGAAACTGACTGGTTCTATCCGGTACGATAAAAACGAAAACTTTAAGGGCCGGTTCACGCCAAGAATTTCCGCTGTTATTAAAGTAGCGAAAGACAACAACATCCGCCTGTCTTACCAGACAGCTTACCGTTTCCCTTCAGCACAGGATCAGTATATTAACCTGCAGACTCCGGGATCAAGGTTAATAGGAGGATTACCGCAGTTTAAAACTTATTTCAATTTTGCAGGAAGCCCGGCTTATACTGCTGAAAGTATCGTAGCATACAGAACGGCGCTTGCTACCGGCACACCTTCAGCAACAGCAGTTGGATCATTGAAAGTGGGAGAATTCAATACGGTTAAACCTGAAAGTGTAAAGTCTTTTGAGATCGGATATAAGGGACTTATTGCAAAAAAATTATTGCTTGATGTTTATTGGTACAGCAGCAAATACGAAGATTTTATCGCCCGTGTTGCGGTGGGCCGCGGACAAAGCGCCAGTACGAATCCTGCAGTGAATTACCAGGAACTCGCAAGTCCGTTTACTACATCTAATTATTCTTTTGTATCCAATAGTCCTACACCCGTTAAAGCGAATGGCTGGGGTATAGGTTTGCAATATGAAGTATACAAAGGTTATAATGTAATGGCGAATGTTTACAGCGATCAGCTGAAAGACGTTCCTGCCGGTCTCGTTACTTTCTTTAATACTCCTAAAACACGTTTTAATGTGGGCCTTGGTAATGATAATGTTTTTCATAACATCGGCTTTAATGTTATTTACAAATGGCAGGACAAGGTATACTGGGAAGGAACATTTGGCTCAGGAGAAATACCAGCCTTTGGTGTAATGGATGCACAGTTAAGTTATAAATTAACCAAGATCAAATCATTGATCAAGATCGGTTCTAATAATTTCTGGAACAAATATTACCGTAGCGCCTTTGGTAACCCACAGGTTGGGGGATTATACTACATCAGTTTCGGATACAATGTTTTTTAGCTGAGTAAAACTTTTCAAAAAAAATATCCCGCCGGTTAGCGGGATATTTTTTTTGAGTGATGGTTGAACTATTGCTCGTGCATCACCAGTTTTTTTAACAGTTCGTCATGCACAGGATCAGAATACATTCCATAGGCCGTTACGAGCGTTCCTCTTGTTCGCTTATCCTTTGATTCAATTGCGTAGACCACTGCTTCATCTTCAGGATCGCTTTCTCCTTCAAAACGGTAATGTTCTACTATTTCAAAATCAGCAGGTGAGAATGCTATACCTGTCTGGCTGCATTTTAAAACATCAAAAGCAAGGTTGAAATCTGTGTTGAAACCTCTTTGCCTCAGTTCATTTATGGCTTCAATTACGGATTCGTAAGCTGGCATAATCTTTTCATTTAAACTGTAAATTACTGACAGTAATTTTGAAAAAAGAAACATCGCTGTTTCACTCATCTAAAATTATTTTATGCAGGTTGTTATTGTTGGTGGTGGTTTTGCCGGTTTAAGGCTGGCGCAAAGACTGAACAACAAAGAAGGTGTTGATGTTTTGATGATCAATAAATTTAATTTTCACCAGTTTCAGCCTTTATTCTACCAGGTGGCAACTGCCGCACTCGATGCAAGTAATATTTCATTCCCGCTAAGAAAAGCTTTTCATCACAGCAGGAATATTCGTTTTCGGCTTACTGAACTTACCAGTGTTTCACCTGCAGAGAAAAAGATAACTACTACTATCGGCGATTTTAATTATGATATACTTGTTTTAGCAACCGGCGCTGATACGAATTTTTTTGGAAACGTAAAATTGCAAAATGCTTCCTTCCCTATGAAGTCTACAGTAGAAGCGGTACAACTGCGGCACCGGTTACTGGAGACATTTGAAAAAGCACTCGTTTTAAAAGAGAACCCGGTTGAATTTAAAAAGTTAATGACGATCGTTATTACAGGTGGCGGTCCTACCGGTGTTGAACTAAGTGGTGCGATCGCTGAAATGCGAAATAATATTTTACCGAAAGATTATCCTGAACTTGATTTTAAACAAATGAAAATATTCCTGCTGGAAGGCTCAGGAAAATTATTAGCTTCTATGAGTGAAGAAAGCAGTAAGCAGAGCAAATATTATTTAGATAAGTTAGGAGTGGACGTAATGCTGAATACTATCGTGAGTGATTATGATGGTGAGCAAGTGACATTGAAAGATGGCGCAACGATTCCTGCTAAAACAGTGATCTGGGCCGCGGGTATCAGGGGAAATGTTCCGGATGGTATCGATCCTTCATTTGTAGTTCGCGGAAACAGGATAAAGGTAGATCGTTTTAACCAGGTGATTGGTCTTGATAATATTTATGCACTGGGTGATGTTGCTTATATGGAAACATCTTTATTTCCGCATGGTCACCCACAGGTAGCCAACGTTGCTTTAAACCAGGCAAAAAATTTAGGCGATAATATTCTTCGAGCGATCAAAGGAGAAAGGCAACTGGAAGAATTTGAATATCATGATAAAGGCAGCATGGCAACAGTAGGCAGAAATTTAGCAGTAGTTGATATGCCCAAACCTAAATTGCATTTTGGTGGTTTCTTCGCCTGGATGATATGGATGGGATTACACTTGTTTCTTTTATTAGGAGTGAAGAACCGTATCCAGGTTTTCATAAACTGGATCTATAAATATTTTACTTACGATCAGAGTCTTCGTTTGCTTGTAAGAGACGAGAGGAAGCCGTGGGGAGAGGTGAGGCAACCTTGATTTTATGTTGAATTATGAATTATGAATTCATAATTCATAATTCATAATTCATTTCCCTTCCGGCATTCCTAAATTGCCATCACTTTCGCTTTCGTCTATTTCTTCTTCTTTATTCTGATTGTTGTTTCCGCCGCTTTTGCTTTTGCTGGTGATCTGAGTTTGTGTATCAGCCGATGCGGGTGTTTCTGAAGTGCGCTGGCTATTTCTGCCGATGCCTTGTGCAGGATCTCCTTTTGATGAAAGGTCCCTTTGTATATCTGAACCCGTTGATGAAATATTTTGTGGATCATTATTCGTGGTTGACATAAATATATTTTTAGAAGTTTAAAAAAAAGAGGGCAGTGAATTTCATTTCATTGCCCTCTTTTATCAGCTATTTATTTTTTTTCATTTTAGCATTCACATCACTCTTTAATAAAGAATCTCTTTCGTTCATGGATCCTTCTGAGGATGATGATGCATTAGCGCCATGTGAATGGTTATCCGGATTTCGCTTCTGTTGTTTTTTCGGAAGATTATTTTTATCTGCTTTGTTCATAATAATTTTTTTGGTTGATGAAAAGCTGATCCGGCCAACATGCATTAATTGTTACATAGATCTTTCGTCACCGGATGATTTTTTACTGCTGCGCCCGCCGCCATGAGAAGCTTTGCCGCCTTCACTTGCAATCTGTCTTTGTCTTTCGGGATTCATAGATGCAAAGCCCCTGTTAGACGTATCGCTTTTTGCAGAAGCTTTTCCTCCCATACTTGCGATCTGTCTTTGTCTTTCACGATCCATAGATGCAAAGCCACGATTGGAAGTATTGCCCTGGGCAGCTGCTTTGCCACCTTCTCTTGCGATCTCTCTTTGCCTTTCCCGGTCCATTGATGCAAAGCCGCGGTTCGAGGTATCACCGGTCACTCCCCGGTTCTCATTTCTTTCATCCCTGTTATCATTTCTTGAGTTCGGCATAAAACAATTTTTATTGATGATGGATTTATATGTGTGTATAATACACAGCTGGCCTACAATTTCATGCCATATACAAGAGAAGATTTATGTGTTTGTCCAAACTGTTTGAGCTAAAACAATTTAAACACGCAAAATAGCTGGGTGGCTTTTTCAAAAGCGCATTCAGAGAAGTGTAGTCTATCATCTACATCCCCAAAACTACCCGCATGTTTGGGGAATAAAATGGCGGCGCTAACTGCTAATAAACTTTAACAAGCGACTTAAACATTATCTGCAGGTTTACCGGAGCTGTTATGCAGATCTGATTTTGTTGATGAGCCACCACCGGCACTTTGATTATTACTGTTGACTCCATTTTCAACATTCTTTTCTTCTGTGTCGTTGCCATCATCTCTTGCTGCAATGCCACTGTCTGCTGAATAATTCTGCCCGGTTTTGTCTGCATCCGCTGACTGGTTGGTGGGCTCGTCTGTTGGATTAAGTCCGCGGTTTTGATGTTGATCCTGCATAATGAATTGTTTATGGTAACAGGTCAATCGGCGTACCAAGAATGAGGGATGAGTAATGAATGATGAGAGATGAGTGATGAGTAATCATGAGTGCCAACCTTCATCTGCCAACCGCCAACCGCCATCTTAAAATACACTCTGAAGCTAATCACTGCCCTGCAGCTCAAGTGAGTGACACAACGAAGCTGAGCAGAATTACCGCTGCCGGTTCACAAAAAGCACTAACATTTTCCACATCCCCGCTAACATTCATGTTTTCCTCTTCCAAGTCTTTCTTGCATATTCCATCTTTCCCATTAACTTAGCTTTTTAATGAAACTTAGCACCCGTCACCTGCTTGGTATTAAGGACCTCACGCCACAGGATATCGAGTTAATTCTCTCCACCGCTGCACAGTTTAAAGACGTTTTACAAAGACCGGTAAAAAAAGTTCCTTCCCTGAGAGATGTTACTATCGTGAATTTATTTTATGAAAATTCTACCAGGACACGGATTTCTTTTGAGCTGGCGGAAAAGCGTTTATCTGCTGATACGATCAACTTCTCTGCTTCTGCATCTTCTGTTACAAAAGGAGAAACATTACTGGACACGGTAAACAATATTCTGAGTATGAAAGTGGATATGGTAGTGATGCGGCACAGCGCAAGCGGAGCGCCACATTTTCTTGCGAAAAAAATTCCTGCTGCCATTATTAATGCGGGTGACGGAATTAATGAACACCCAACGCAAGGCTTACTTGATGCGTTCTCTATGCAGGAAAAATTTGGAAAATTAGCTGGTTTAAAAGTTGCGATTATTGGTGATATCATGCATAGCCGTGTGGCCATGAGTAATATGTACCTGCTGAAAAAAATGGGAGCTGAGGTAACAGTCGCAGGACCACCCACACTAATTCCGAAACATATTAAAGAAGCGATGGGTGTTAATGTAACCTATCATGTGAAAGAGGCATTGGAATGGTGCGATGTGGCGAATGTATTACGCATTCAGTTAGAGCGCCAGGATCAACCTTTGTTTTCGTCTCTGAGAGAATATAGCCTGGCGTATGGCATCAACAGGAGATTGCTGGATGGTTTGAAAAAAGAAATTGTAATTATGCACCCCGGGCCTATTAACAGGGGAGTAGAACTTGACAGTGATGTGGCAGACGGGCCGTATTCAATTATATTAAACCAGGTAGAAAATGGTGTGGCTGTGAGAATGGCGGTACTTTACCTGCTTGCGAACAGAGAGAACTAGAGGGATGCAGGAGGAGGATACAGGATGCAGGATCGTACACCGTACATCGCACACCGTACACCAAATTGATTTAATACTTTAAACCTATTTATGCGAATCTGTCTTTTCCCCGGCACTTTTGATCCTGTAACACTTGGCCACGTGGATATTGTTGAGAGATCACTGGGATTGTTTGATAAAATGTATATCGGAATTGGAAGTAATGCGAATAAGCAACCCATGTTTAGTGATGAAGAAAGGCTTAACTGGATACAAGAGATATTTAAAGATGAACCAAAAGTTGAAGGTCTTGTTTATGAAGGATTAACCGTTGATTGCTGCAAAAGAGTCAACGCGAATTTTATACTGAGAGGTATCCGGTACGTAAGCGATTTTGAATATGAAAAGGTTATCGCTGATATGAACCGCAGTCTTGATAACAATATTGAAACCGTTTTTTTAACCTGCGCTCCGCAGTTCACTTCTGTTGCTTCTACACTTGTAAGAGATGTTATCAGGAATCACGGTAATGCGTCTTCATTTTTACCCGAGGTTGTAAGAAGAACTATTTATGGAAAATAAGCGTATCTGGTTTAATCCTGATTTTTCTGTTTTTTCTCTTGAAAATCTTGGTCACAATACAATGGGCAGCCATATAGGTATTCGATTTACGAATGCAGGAGATGATTTTCTTGAAGCTACTATGCCTGTTGATGAACGTACACGGCAACCTTATGGGTTACTGCATGGCGGTGCTTCTGCAGCTCTTGCGGAAACATTAGGAAGTGTTGCATCCGCATTTGTTATTGATCCGGGAAAATTTATTTGTGTGGGGCTTGAAATAAATGCCAATCATATTTACGGTGTGAAGGAAGGAATTGTAACCGGAACCTGTAAGCCGCTTCATCTTGGGCGCTCTACTCACGTATGGGATATACGGATCGTTGCTGAAAATGAAAAACTTGTTTGCATAAGCAGGTTAACCGTAGCGATACTGGAAAAGAGATGAAAGGAGCTTGTTAAGGTTTAATGGTCATCATTAAAATTCCATTGATTAATTATTCACAATTCACATTCGGATGTTGAAATTTTAAGTGGTCTTAAACCCTATAGTGAATCAGCAACGCGTAAATTACAGGAACAACCTCAATGTTATGGAAGTATATAACCCTTACCGTTTTGGAAACATATATAAACTCCCTAATGGAAAAGTACAATACCGCATATCCGGGTACTATCCCGGCGAAGACAAAGTACTTCTGCGTTTTGGCGTATTGCCTGTAAAAGCAAAGATCAGTGAATTGCAGGGTGTATTGGTGGATGAATTTTTATTACACCAGCTGGGTTTTGTAAAAGATAAACTGGATGCTAAATTCTGGAAGAAAGATAACCTGATCATTTACCTTGTAGCTAAAGGAAAGTTTCGTGCGGCCTATGAAACAGAAATATACAACCGCATATTTCATTACCTGCACCAGCTTCAAAATCTTTATTACAGTCACACTGGTGCAGAAATAAATTGATGAGTATTTCAGCACTAAAGACACTTTGCTGAACAAATACAGCTTAGCGAATTTTATAATGATTTTTCACCATGTTCTCATACATGGTTGCCGGCAAAAACTTCTTTAATAGTACAGATATCTTTTCTACTGGTTTACCTACGCGGTAACAAGCTTTTACTTTTGATGAATTAATAATCTGGTCTATTAATACCGCGAATATTTCCGGCTCCAGCCCATTGCTTACACTTTTGTTTATCAGCTCATAAGTCCGTTCAAAATTTTCTTTGTAAACATTGTCTTCGGGAAGAGTAACCTTTAAACGGTTTTTATTGATGTCAGTTTTTGTTCCCCCCGGCTGTACAGAACAGATGTGTATATTAAAAGGAGCGAGCTCGATACGCATTGCTTCTGTTATACGCTCCACTGCAGCTTTCGTAGCGCTATAAATTCCGCGATAAGGCAAGCCGGTTTCTGCGGCAATTGAACTGATGTTAATGATGAGTCCGGATTTTTTTTCACGCATATGAGGGAGCACAGACTGACAGGTACGAACGATGCCTGTAACATTGGTGTCGAACACATTTTGCAGATCCTCAATTGAAACAGTTTCTATCGGTGAAGCAATGCCGAGACCCGCATTGTTTATTAAAACATCAATACGGCCATGCGCCGCTATTATTTGCTGAACTGCTTTATCAATACTTTCTTTATTGCCCACATCCATATTGAGGGTATGGAAGGGCCGAGCCTGTCCTTCTATCGTTCTAGAAGTTCCATAAACAGTATGACCCTTTTTAGAAAGATAGTTGCCAATTGTTTCACCCAGGCCGGTGGAAGCACCAGTTATCAAAATTGTTTTTGCCATAAGATTAAAGATGGAAATAATAATTCATTTTACAAATCTTAAAGCAAGATGTGCAGATAAAGATCAATAAAATTAGCCTGCGAGGGTTTTTAATAATTTTCTTACTTCAATGTATTTGTTCAGGTAATACCGGGCAGAGGAAATATTGCTTCCGACTTTTATGGTGATGGCTGTTTCCGGAAGCGCTTTAAAAATATCTTCATCGGTATGGTCGTCACCAATAGCAAGTATCAGGTCTGCTTCGTTTTGATTGAGCCAGCTATTCACTGCTCTTCCTTTATTCACCTCGATATTTTTTACTTCGATCACTTTATTACCCGGTAATATTTGCAGGCCCTTGTCTGCCGCGATATAACGAAGATTGCTCGTTAGTTCATTTGCCCGCAACTCTCCCAGGCCTTCATCCGCTTTGCGATAATGCCACACAAGAGAAAAACTTTTTTCTTCTACGAATGTGCCGGGCGTTCTGTCTGTATACAGGTTTAAAACAGGATAGATCTCTTTTTTCCATTCATCTGTAAGATTAGGAGAGGTTTCCCATTCTTTAGTATGCAGTTTCATCCAGGCACCATGCTCGGCTATAAAATCTATTGGTAGTTGCCCAAACCATTCTTCTAATGTTTCATGGTTTCTGCCGCTAACGATAACGATCTTATTAGCCGGATCGGCGATCAATGAATTTAAAATATCGTATAGTTCTGTATCAGGATATGCCTGCTCAACACGAACTTTAAAACCTACGAGTGTTCCGTCATAATCAAGAAACAAAACTCTTTTTTGCGCATTGGTAAATTGTTTTTTAATATTCGCTTCTGTGATGGGTCCCACCAGTTTTGCCTTCATTGAGTTTTGTAATTCTTTCACTTCATTTAATCTTTCCATAAAAATTTTTACCCATTGTGTAATATTGAATTTTGAAATTACCTGCCGCAACTGTTTCATTCTTCTTTCCTGTTCTTCTGCGGGCATTGTAAGCGCCTCAACAAGTGCCGAACTGATTTCTTTTATATCATTCGGGTTTACAATAATTGATTCTATCAGCTCTTTTGAAGCGCCGGCCATTTCACTTAATATTAAAACACCGTTGTTATTTATCCTGCAGGCGATGTATTCTTTGCAAACCAGATTCATCCCATCACGCATAGGTGTTACGAGACAAACATCTGCAGTCGCATAGAGAGAAACCAGCGTTTCAAAATCAGCGGAACGATAAAAATAATATACCGGCTCCCAGCCAACCGTTCTATACCTGCCATTAATATTTCCCACGAGCTGATCAATTTCATTCCGCAATTGCTGGTACTGGGGTACCGTATCTCTCGACGGCACAATGATCATGTATAAAGAAACTTTCCCAAGATATTCACTGTGCTCTGTCAGAAAATTATCAAAGGCCTGCAGTCTTGGTATAATTCCTTTACTATAATCTAAACGGTCGATGGAAAGAACGAGCTGCACACCGGGAAAAGTTTCTTTCAGGGTCTGAATATGTTTCTGAACATTTTCTGACTGAATACTTTGTTCGAATTTTGTAACATCAATACCCATTGGAAAAGATTCGACTACTATGGTCCTTTCTTCTGAAGTAATAATATTGGCAGATGTACGGATGGGAAGAAGGTGAGTGGCTGTGCTGAGAAAGTGTCGCACATCATCGTAGGTATGAAAACCGATAAGATCTGCACCAGTAATGCCATTGAGTAATTCTTTTCTCCATGGGATCAAACGAAATATCTCATAAGAAGGAAATGGGATATGCTGGAAAAAGCCAATGCTTGCATCAGGTCTTTCATTCCTGATCATTCCCGGTAATAATAATAATTGATAATCGTGGATCCAGATCACATCTCCAGGTTCTGCATGTTCTAAGACCTTATCACAAAACTTCTTATTTACATCCTGGTAACTTTGCCAGTGTACAGGATCGAATTTGGCATAAGTACTCATATAATGAAAAACCGGCCATAGGGTTTCATTGCAAAAACCTTCATAAAAATTATTGATCTCCTCTTCAGTAAGAAAAATGGGAATCAAATTCAGTCCTTTCAATTCACTTACGATCTTTTCCTGCTGATCCTCATGAATCGCCATGCCCGGCCAGCCGATCCATAAATTATCTCCACCGCTATGTACGGAACTAAGGCCGGTAGCTAATCCTCCCTCACTGGACCTTAGCGATAACTGACCGCCTTCATCATGAATTTTTACCGGTAACCGGTTCCCAACAATAATTGTTTTAGTCATTCGGTGGTCCTGATTTTTTCACGACAAACGAATTCCAAAAACAGTACCTAATATGTAATTGCCTGATTTTAAAAACAATTAATTCAGCAGACCTGATTGATCAATGACCTGGCGAATGTTTTCATAGGTGCCGGATAAATAAGCGGGCAGGTCATTCGTATTTATCCAGCGGGCATCTGTAATATCTTCTTCCCTTTGGGGAGATAATTTTTGTTCGCCGGTTACTTTCATCAGAAACCAGGTAGTTTCTTTTTTTACCGGCTGATCATTTTCTATGTATTCATGAATAGTGATAGTGATCATTTTTTTCAGCATAATATTTTTGAGCCCGGTTTCTTCTTCCACTTCTCTTAACGCACACTCTTCAATGGTTTCACCATCATCCAGTTTTCCTTTTGGCAGATCCCAGTGGCCCCGTCTATGGATCAGTAAAACCTGCCCGTGTTCGTTTTGTACTAATCCGCCCCCGGCTTTTATCAATATGCTCATAGGTTTTTAGCTGCAAATTAATTACCATAGAATTAGAAAATGGGAAGAACTTATCTTCGTGATCTATGGGTACAAATGAAAAGATCATAGCAGAAAAACTGTTGCATATAGGAGCTGTGAGGCTGCAGCCGGAAAATCCTTTCACCTGGGCCAGCGGCTGGAAGAGCCCTATCTATTGTGATAACAGGAAGGTGCTTTCATTTCCATTTATCCGTGATTTTATTAAGAGTGAATTGTGTAACGTGATCTTTGCGCAATATCCTGATGTTGAATTATTGGCGGGTGTGGCCACTGCGGGGATTGCCTGGGCAGCGCTTGCGGCGGACCAGCTAAAATTACCTATGATCTATGTAAGGCCCAAGCCAAAAGAGCATGGAATGAAAAACCAGGTTGAGGGTTATTTCGAGAAAGGACAGCGAACATTGGTGATCGAGGACTTGATATCTACCGGCAAAAGCAGTTTACAGGTCGCCACGGCCCTGAAAGAGGAGGGATTGCAGGTTGATGGGATGATTTCCATATTCAATTATGGTTTTGATACCGCCCGTGAAGCATTTGAAAAGGAAAACATCTCTTGTTATTCACTCACCAATTACAATACTTTGGTTGAATTAGCGTTAGAAAAGCAATTTGTGTCGCCTGCTATAGAACCCGTTTTAAAGGCCTGGCGCATTGACCCTGCTAACTGGCAGGGTGCCTGAACTGCAACTTAACAGATCAAGAAATGAAAAGAAATTTGATTGCCATCCTGATTTTAACAGTTGGTTTTAACGCCAAAATACTGGCCCAAAAAAGCCAGTGGGTTAGTTTGAAGGTGCCGCAGTTGAGGTGCTGGGAATGTAAGGACCGGCTGGAAAAATACCTCCTAAGGGAATCTGGCACCCATGGAGACGGCGGAATTGTAAAATGGGCCATTGCATTAAGCACCGGCACGATAAGGATACAATATTTACCGGGCCTGATGAATGAAAACTATATCAAAACCTCGATCGCTAATGCCGGTTTTGATGTGGAGGATATGAAAGCGACGGAGGACAGTTATAAATTATTGCCACCGGTTTGTAAGAGAGCAGAGGAGGGCGGAGGCCCCCAAAAAGGCAAACCCTGCCATTTACCACCGATGTAAAGCTTTAAAAAATTACAAAGCCATTCTTTTAGAATGGCTTTTTTATGTCCTGCCTGGAGAGAGAATTAATTAAAAACACCCAGTTTGTGAGTGCCACTATAAGTAAACGGCACGGTTACAAAAATGCCTGATTTGCCCACCCGGGTAGTGCCTTTAGCTTCGAGTAAAACTTCTTTATTGAAGAGGGCATTAAAGCTATTTTTTAGCATATTTCTCATGTCGACCTCCATCGTAGAGGGGAGGACAAACTCTGATTTTTTGGCGATAAACATGGTTGTATCCAGTAAGTATTTACCCATGAAATTGTGGTTGATGTAAATGTCACAGTTCACATTTTTGAGGTCCACCCCGAAATTATTGGGGTTAAAATAGACCAGGTCCATGGAGATGCTCGACCTGTCGTACCCCAGGTTATTCAGCCGAAAGTTCCTCATGTCCCGGTATTCAAAGCTTTGAGGTTTGGAGCAGGAGAGAAGAACCACTCCCAGTACAAGACAAATTGCCAGTATTCTTTTCATGTTGCGAAAATACATATTCACCTTATAATAAAAATATAAACGCGGGGAAAATGGCTAATTTTGATACTAAGCATTTTAGAGATAACACATATGATTTGATAAAGTATTGAGGCTATGATTATTAGTATTAATATTTTACTTTAAGTAGATGATCGGCAATGCTTTATAATTATTATATAAAATAATTTAGGAAGTAATAATAGGAATAGATCTATACTATAATTGATTTTATACCACTTCCCTTACAGCCATGTTTAATACAAATTTAAATGAATTTAATAATTGATTTACAATATTTTACTTCTGTTAATTCAATATTTAGTTTCTTTCAATACACGAATATATACTTTCCCTTATACCAAACTGTCCAAAAAAGCAGTTTTGCGAATCGTTGTATTGTTGCAGGGAGTAACGGCCTGATCAATTTGTCAGTCCCCCTTTTAGAAGGTCGCAATCAAAAATTGCCGTTTAAAGAAATAAGGATAAGCAATCACGAAAAATGGCAAATGCGGCATTGGAGAACAATTGAGTCATGTTATCGCCGTGCCCCCTATTTTGAATTTTATGAAGAACCGGTGCGCAAGCTCCTTGATAAGGATCACCAGTTCCTGGCAAATCTCGACATAGAAATTATGAGCTGGGTGATGAAAGTTTTAAAATACCCCGGCGAGGTTCACTACCCTTCCCGGCAGACAGATG